>JBAVIK010000050.1:0-8805 GCA_049686815.1 Acidimicrobiia bacterium
ACGTTGTTCCATGGTCGAAGCCATCCGCTGCAGGATCGCCACGGGGGAGGCCGAGTTGGCAAACTCATATGTGTCCGGGAACAACAGCCCCTCCCAGTCGGACAGTTCGGGATCATCGGGGATGTCAGCCAACGAAGTCGAGACGTCGCCTCCGAGCAATGCCTCCTCGAATTCGTTGAATGAGTGTGGAGTGTCTTCGGCAAGAGACGCCAGTATCTCCTCGGTGCGTAAGCCCTCGATAACAGTTACTCGATAGACAGAGGGAACGGGCCCGGCTACCACGATGGCCACCACCTCTGCTGGATCCATCAGCGTGGTGAGCTCGTAGGTTCCGGCCTGGAGGCGTTGGGCAGCATCGACAGCGCGGACCGCCACTTCGAATTCGAGGGGAGACCTGACCACGCCCTGGGCGGCCAGCATCGCACCAATATCCTGACCTGAGGAACCGAAGGGGATTTCCACGGTTACCGGTTGACCTGGCACGACGTCTGCGGGTGCTGCCGACACATCGTCGGGCCCGATCGCAGTCCCGACCACACGACCCAAGTATGACCCACCACCAATCACGACCGCCGCAGCGGCAACGACGGCGACGGCGATGACCACCCCTTTGAGAATTCGGATCCATATCGGTTGTTCGGGAACAGGTTCAAAAGTCATGCGTCACAGGGGATTCGACGTCTCAGATCGGTTTCGAGTTCCCCCGGCCTCTCTGGTCCAGGTATGCCTGAAGGATGATGGCAGCTGCGACCTTGTCCACTGTGTCACGGCGTTCGCGTCTTTTCATGCCTGACTCGAGCAAAGCCTCGTCCGCCATGCGCGAAGTGAACCGTTCGTCTACGAACTCAATTGAGACCGGACACGCAGCGCCGATCTCTTCACCAAGTGCGCGGGCACCTTCGGCTGAGAGACCCTCTCCCCCACTCAGCCCGGTTGGAAGACCGATCACGACAATTTCGACCGCGTATTCGCCAATCAAAGAGATCACCCGGGCGACTGCCGAGTCTCGGGGAACGACTTCGAGCGGGTTGGCTGTCAGGGCCAATCCGTCTGAAATCGCCAACCCGACTCTTTTGGTCCCGTAGTCGACCCCGAGGATTCGCGTCACAGGGCGGCGAGGGCCGATTCGGCATCGACACGCGCCGTTTCCAGCGCCGCTGTCAGATTTGAACCGTCCGGACCCCCGGCCTGGGCCAACTCAGGGTCTCTCGAGCCACCACCGCCCACCTGTCGGGCCGGCGCCACCAGGAGCTCTCCGGCTGAGAGACCCTTCTCAACCAGATCCTTGCTGAGCACGGCAACCAGAGCCCCCTTGCCATCGCTATTCGACCCGGCCACCACCATTGCACTTCCGGAGAGGCGATCGCGAATGCCCAGCGCCAGTTGGCGCAGCTCGTTGCTCCCCATCTCTCCGGCGTCGGCGATCACCAGAGCTGCATCCCCCACCATTGTCGCCGAGCCTGCCAACTCTTCGGCAAGACTTCCCCGGCGTTGGCTGCGAATCGCGTCGAGCTGCTGTTCCAACCCGGTCATCTTGCCGAGCAATGCCTCAACGCGATCAGGCACCTCAGAAGGCGAGGCGTTCAACATCCGACCCGTTCGGGTCAATGAGGTGCGGACCGAGACCAGATGGTCGTAGGCGGCCATACCGGTCAAAGCCTCAACTCGACGGATGTTGGAGCCAATCGACGATTCCGAGGTCAACACAAGCGGCCCCACTTGCGCCGAGGTCACCGTGTGGGTGCCACCGCAGAATTCTGTCGAGTAGTCGCCAACCTGAACCACCCGGACCGTCTCACCGTATTTGTCACCGAAGAAGGCAAGCGCTCCCATCTCCTCGGCCTCCTGCTTGGTGGTGACCGTTGTTCTCACGGCACTATTGGCAACCAGCCTCCGGTTCACCTCGCCTTCGATGTCGGCCAACTCGCCAGGGGCCACCTGGGAGTAGTGGGAGAAATCGAAGCGGAGACGACCAGGCTCCACGAGAGAACCAGCCTGATTGGCATGGTCTCCAAGCACGTCACGCAGCGCCCAGTGCAGGACATGGGTTCCGGTGTGACTCCGTCGGGTGGCCTCGCGGCGTGGACTGTCGATGGCGGAGCTGACACTCTGCCCGATGGCGAGGTAGCCCTTGGTGACTCTGATCTTGTGACCGTGCAAACCCTGAATCACGTGTTGGGTGTCGATGACACTCGCCTCACCGGTTTCGGTTTGGATGAAACCGGCATCACCGACCTGGCCACCTGATTCGGCATAGAACGGGGTCTTGTCGAGAAATAGCTCTACCTCCTGGCCCTCGTCGGCGCGTTGCACGGAGGTGTCGCCGGCAACTATTGAAAGCACGACCCCATCGCTGATCTCGAAGTCGTAGCCAACGAATTCTGTGAGCCCATATTGGTCGATCACGCCGCGGTAGACCTCGGCGGCCTCCGCAGCATCGCTACCCCTCCACGCTGCCCTGGCCCGGTCCCGCTGCAAGCTCATCTCGGTCTCAAAACCTTCGATATCAACTTCCACACCCCGCTCGGAGGCGATCTCGCGGGTCAGGTCGATCGGAAAGCCGAACGTGTCATGGAGTTTGAACGCAGCGGACCCGGACAAACGGTCGGCTCCATCGGTCAGCTCACTGTCGAGAAGCTGATGACCTGATTCGAGCGTCTTGCGAAACCGCTCCTCCTCTCGCGTGACCACATCGAGGATCAAGTCGTGCTTTTCGGTGAGGTTCGGATAGGCGCCACTCATGACTTCGATGGTCGCCTCGACCAACTCGGGCATGACCAGGCCGACTCCGCCGTACTGCCAGGCATGTCTCACTGCCCTTCGAAGGACCCGGCGTAACACGTAGCCCCGGCCGTCGTTGGAAGGCACGACCCCGTCGCCGATCAGGAAGGTGACTGTTCTCCCGTGGTCAGCGAGGATTCTCAATGAGACGTCCACAGTCGCATCTGTCCCGTAGTCGAGTTTGGTGTACCGCTCAGCTGCGCTGAGCACATGGCGGGTGGTGTCGATGTCGAAGACCGAATCGACATTCTGGAGGACGGCTGCGATTCGATCGAGCCCCATGCCGGTGTCGATGTTCTTTGCCGGCAGGTCACCAATCACGTGATAGGGCTCGTCCTGAATGTTCTGCATGAACACCAGGTTCCAGATTTCGATGAATCGATCCTCCCCGCCGCCTATCGGCCCTCCCGGCTCACCAAATCGCTCACCTCGGTCCCAAAAGATCTCCGAGCTCGGCCCGCAGGGCCCGGGAACCCCCATCTGCCAGAAGTTGTCCTTTCCCCCTCGCTGCACCCTCCCCGGTGGCACGCCGACGGCGTCGACCCAAATCTCGGCGGCCTCATCGTCGGTCTCGTACACGGTGAACCAGAGACGCTCGGGGTCGAGCCCAAGGCCCTCGGTGCAGAACTCGTAACCCCAAGGAATCGCCTTCTCCTTGAAGTAGTCACCAAAGCTGAAGTTGCCCAGCATCTCGAAGAAGCTCACATGTCGCTTGGTTGTTCCGATGATGTCGATGTCGATGGTCCGAACGCATTTCTGCACCGATACGGCGCGGTCCCAAGGTGGCTCCTCTTCACCCAGGAAATAGGGCTTGAAAGGAACCATGCCGGCGTTCGTCATCAAGAGCGTTGGATCGACCGGGATCAGCGACGCTGAGGGCCGGGGCTCGTGCTGACGTTCGACGAAGAAGTCGGTGAATGACTTGCGGATCTGATTGCTATCCAAGGGCGCTATCCCGTGTTGGCTCTGATGGAGCGAGGTTAACTTCGTCGGCTCGGTGTCTTCACGACTCGTCGAGAGTCTCGAGCATCCCATCGCGTCTGAGCTGTGCCGTGGCGCTCAACTCGATGCCGAGCTCTCTCAATTGGGTTTCGTCGACCCAAGTCGGCGCTTCAGTCATCGGATCGGTGCCGGTCTGGGTTTTGGGGAAGGGAATCACTTCCCGAATGGAAGCCTCGTCCTGGAGCACCATCACCAGACGGTCGATGCCAAATGCAAACCCCCCGTGTGGTGGGGTCCCGTAGTCGAGAGCTTCGAGAAACCACCCAAATCGCCGCTCGGCAGTGGCGCTGTCGATACCGAGGATCTCGAAAACCTGTCGTTGCACGTCTGGGTCATGGATCCTTATCGAGCCGCTGCCCAACTCGATTCCATTGACGACGGCGTCGTAGGCCTTGGATATGGCCCGCTCCGGGCTTTCACGCATCTCCTCCAATGAGACAGGGGATGTAAAGGGGTGATGTGAGAAGGTGATCCCACCACTCTCGTTCTCTTCGAACAACGGAAAGTCGATGACCCACAGGAACGCCAGCTCCTCATGACGCGATGGTCGTCCCAGGTCGAGACGGAGACCCCCGAGTACCTCGACCACGGTTCGCCACGTGTCGGCTGCAAGCAGGAGCACGTCACCCGGCTGGCCGGACAGACCTTCCCTGATCCCTTCCAGCTCGGGTGTCCCGAGGAACTTGGACACCGGCGACCTGAGGGACCCGTCGTCTTCAACCACCATCCAAACCAGGCCCTTTGCCCCCAACTCCTTGGCGCGCTCGGTCATGTCGTCGGCCTTGCTCCGCGACCAGTCGCGCGCACCGACGTTGATCCCGCGAATCGTTCCACCGGATTCGAGCGCAGTGGAGAAGACGCCAAACCCAGAATCGGCGAAGTGATCTGAGAGGTCGACGATCTCCATCCCGAACCTGGTGTCAGGCTTGTCGCTACCGAAACGATCCATTGCTTCCTGCCAGGTAATACGGGGGAACGGGGTTTCGACCTCCACGTCGCGCACATCTTTGACCACCGACACCAGGACCTGTTCGATCGTGGCCAACACGTCGTCACGCTCCCAGAACGCACCCTCCAGGTCGAGTTGGGTGAACTCCAGTTGACGATCTGACCTGAAGTCCTCATCTCGATAACACCGGGCGATCTGGAAGTAGCGCTCCACACCTGAAATCATCAGCAACTGTTTGAACAGCTGTGGGGACTGGGGAAGCGCATAGAACTCACCCTGCCGGAGTCGGGACGGCACCAGCATGTCTCTGGCTCCTTCTGGGGTCGAGTTGACCAGAGTTGGAGTTTCCACTTCGAGGAACCCGAACCCGTCGAGTGTCCTTCTGATGGCGGCGGTGGCCTTGGACCTCGCTCGCAAATTCTCAGCCATTCGCGGCCGACGCAGGTCTAGATATCGGTGCTTGAGCCTGACCCTTTCATCGACATCAGATCGATCGTCGATCATGAATGGAAGGGTTTTCGAAGGCGATAGAAGCTCGACACTGTCAGCTCCGACCTCGATTTGACCAGTGGCCAGATCGACGTTTTCCGTGCCGGCCGGTCTCGCCCTCACCGTCCCCGAGACCCGAACGCAGTATTCCATCTTCAACTCGCCGACCTCAGGGTGCTCAGACGGGTCAGCCACCACCTGAATCAGCCCACTCGAGTCTCTCAGGTCGAAAAAGGTGATGCCACCGTGATCACGTCGGCGCTGCACCCACCCGGCGAGAACTATGTCGGTGCCGATTTCTGACTCCGTGACGGTCCCCGCATCGTGCGTCCTCATCCCTGTTCTGTGAACCAACCTGCAACCTCCTCGAGGGGAATGTCGAACCGCCCATCGTCCATTTGAACGTCCAGATGCTCCTCCGGGCCTCTCCACACCAGAATCACCGGGACCTCGAGCTTGCGTGCAGAGCGGAACTGGGCCTTGACCGACCGGTCCTCGGTGTCGAACTCAACTCTCAGCCCATCCTCACGCAGTCGGGATGCAACCGCCAGTGCATCGGTCGCCCCAGTCTCGGAAACCAGGTAGGCGTCGAGATGCGACCCGACTGCGCCCGATAGCGAAAGCACGATCCTGTCGACACCAAGTGCAAATCCGACGCCAGGTGTGGGCCTACCCCCGATCGATTCGGCAAGTCCGTCGTATCTGCCACCACCACCGACGGCGTTCTGAGCAGCATCGAGCTCACCCCCGATCCACTCATAGGTGGTGCGGGTGTAGTAGTCGAGCCCCCTCACCAACCGACTGTCCTGCGAATAGACGATGCCGAGGCTGTCGAGCAACTCGAGCACTGACTCGTAGTGAGCCCGGCACTCGTCACAAAGGTGATCGATCATCCGTGGGGGCTCACCAATTGCCTCGCCATCGGCTTTCGAATCGAGAACTCGCAACGGGTTGCGGTCGATCAGGGCAACCGACTCGGCACTCAACCTCTCGGCGCGTTCCCTCAGATGTGTCTTCAGGGCCTCCACATAGCCGGGGCGGCATTTGGCATCGCCGAGACTGTTGACGAGCAGTTTGAGCCCGGGCACACCGACTGCCTGGAGATAGCGGGTTCCCAACTCGATGACCTCGGCGTCGGCAACCGGCTCTCGCACGTCGAGAAACTCAACGCCCACCTGAAAGAATTGCCGTCGACGACCGGCTTGTGGGCGCTCGTAGCGGAAGAATGGGCCGGAGTAGGCACCCTTCCACGCGCCCTGCTGACCGGAATTCAGATACGCCCTGACCACGGCTGCGGTGCCTTCCGGTCGCAAAGTCACCGAGCGGCCACCCATGTCTTCGAAGGTGTACATCTGCTTGGTGACCACGTCGGTTGTGTCGCCGACGCCGCGTTCAAAAAGCTCGGTGGACTCAAAGGCCGGCGTCATGACCAACGGATAGCCGTACCTGGCACTCCAATCTTCCCATTGAGCCAGCACATCACGCCAAGCCTGCGACTGAGGCGCGATGACATCATCGGTGCCTTTTGGAGGCTGGAAACTCATGAAGTCGGCAGGTTAGGCGGTGTCCGCAGATCGAAATGCGATAGGAATCCGATCGACGTGCTCGTCCCGGTCAGCTCCGCCACTCCTCTCTAAAGGGGTTGGTCTGCCGCTCCCGACCTATCGAGGTTTCCGGGCCATGTCCGGGCAGGACCCTGACATCGTCATCGAGCGTCATCACGCGATCTCTCATCGACGCCATCAAATCTGGCCAGGAACCGCCAGGGAGATCGGCCCGACCGACACTTCCGGCGAAAAGTTGGTCGCCAGAGAACAGCACGCCCTCTAATTCCCAATAGAAGCAGCAGTGCCCGGGTGTGTGACCCGGTGTTTGTCGAACCTCCAATGAGATCCCGGCGATCTCGAGGTTCTGGCCGTGATGCAGACTCTGGAACGAGTCCGGAATGGAGTACTCCCCCGGTGGGGCCATGCCAAACATCGCTTTGAGCTGCTCCTGCGGGTGAAGAGTCAGGAAATCGTCATCGGGGTGTACGTAGGTCACGGCTCCTGTCTCAGAAGCCAAACGCCCCGCACCACCGGTGTGATCGATATGGCCGTGTGTGAGGATGATCCCGACCAGGGACACATCGATCTCGGCGAGGAACGCTCCGATCTTGTCGGGCTCGGGTGGCGCGTCGACGACAAACGCCAGTCCGCCGGGCTCGTCGGCCACCACATATGCATTGGTGGCTGCGACCCAGGCTGGGATCGGATGGATGATCATGTCAGGAGGCTGACGGGTCGTTGGCCAGCCGGAAGGCGGAGAACACACCGTCGACACTGCGAAGATCGTTGAGAAGCCTGGGCAGCTGACTCGGGTCGGAAAGCTCGATCTCATATTTCAGAATTGCCACACGGTCATCACCTGTCGCGGTTGAAGAAGCAGTGATGTTCCCTCCGGTATCGGTGACAACGGCCGTGACGTCCCTCAACAACCGTGTGCGATCCAACGCCTCAACCTGGATCCAGACTACGAAGGCGGCGTCACCATCGCCGGGCCAACTGACTTCGATGCCACGTTCCCTCTTGTCGGCCAAAGAGGCGACGTTGGTGCAGTCAGCTCGGTGTACGGAGACTCCCCTCCCCACCGTCACGTAGCCAACGATCGGATCGCCGGGCACCGGTGAGCAGCATCTGGCGAGGTGAACGAGCATGTCGTCCTGTCCTTCCACGTCGACGGGTGCCGATTCGGACGGCTTTCGTCGTCGCGGTGGTTGGAAGAGCTCGTCTCCGGTGTCGGGAACGAGCCTTCGATGGAGACGGACCGCCACCGAATCGATCGAAACATTGCCTTCACCGACCGAGGCGATGAGGGTTTCAGCGTCTTTTTGACCGAGTTCGACGGCAATCGCCTCGAGATGCTTGTCCCGGTCCACCGCGGTGACGTCGGCAGCCTCCTTTTTGAACAAGGCCTGGATCATTTCCTTGCCATCGGACAAGGCTTGGTCTCTGCGCTCCCTTTGGAACCAGTGTTTGATTTTTGACTTCGCCTTGCCGGTGCGGACAAAGTTCAGCCAGTCGCGACTTGGGCCCGCATCAGGGGAATTCGATGTCAGAACACTGACGATGTCGCCGGACTCGACACGGGTCGACAGCGGGACGAGACGCCCATTGACCTTGGCTCCAACACACCGGTGGCCTACCTCGGTGTGCACCGCGTAGGCGAAGTCAACTGCCGTGGAGCCTTTGGGAAGCTCCTTCACATCACCACCCGGGGTGAGAACGAACACTTCGTCTTGATAGAGATCGAGTTTGAGGTTCGCCAAGAACTCCTCTGGGTCTTCGTCGAGGGTCTCGAGATTCACCGTGGCCCGTCTCTCGATCTCCCCTTCTTTGTATCTCCAGTGCGCCGCGATGCCAGCCTCGGCCCTGTTGTGCATCTCATCGGTGCGAATCTGGATCTCGAGTGGTTTGCCATCCGGGCCAATCACTGTGGTGTGCAGCGACTGGTACAGATTGATCTTGGGCATTGCGATGTAGTCCTTGAACCTTCCGGTGACCGGCACCCAGTAGGAATGGACCAGACCGAGAGCGGCGTAGCAG
>JBAVIK010000051.1:0-11795 GCA_049686815.1 Acidimicrobiia bacterium
GATTGACGAGGCTCACCCCATGGGAAGGCTCGAGATTGACACCGGTCTTTGAATCGATGGAAGTTCCATCGATTCTGACATCGTCGCCCATGAAGAGATGGAGCATGCGATTGGCTCCGGGATTCGCTGGGGGCAACTCCCACTGCGACCCCGGTTCGAGGCGGATGAGCCAGATGGCCATGTCTGAATCTGGTCTCGACGCCCATGAGTCGGGAGGTGGCGAAGGTGGCCGGTGACCCTGGAGAGAGCCAGCGATCAGGTCGAGTGACACACCCGCGGTGGGCTTGATTGTGGGGATCTCTTCGCCCCACAACATACCGAAGTAGGCCGGCACCATCTTCGATTCCGGTGGCAGATTCAGCCAGATCTGGAAGAGCTCCAACGGGTTCGGCTTGTCAGGCTCCAGCAAGGGGAACATCTCGGCATGCATGATCCCACTCCCTGTGGTCAGCCATTGGACATCTCCCTCGCCGTATCGAGCGGTGGCTCCAAGAGAGTCGGAATGGTCGACATAGCCACGTCGCACGACTGTCACGGTCTCAAAACCGCGGTGGGGATGTTGGGGGAATCCTGGAACCGCTATCCCGTGATACATGCTCCAGCCATTGGCGTATGAGAAGTCTGCTCCAAGATTTCTACCCAGTAGGGAAGCATCCGGCCCCAGCACTTCATTACCTGACGGGTAGTAGTCGACATGGTGGACGGTGAAAATGAACGGATCGAGCCCGTCCCATGGGAATCCGAGCTCGACTATTTCGCGTATGGCATTCATGTTTCGGTCACAATCGTGTTTCTCCTGCTCGGCAACCCGATGGACTTCCTTTCTATTTCACATAGCTCGGTCGGGAAGAATTTTGGCGGTACTCAAATTCTCTGATGCGAAAGACCCGAAAATTGCGTAAAGTCACCACCGCACACACGGGTGTGCCGGACTTGCTTTGCTTCTGTCGTTCGTCGGATGGCTTTGCAGCGCCGGACACGACGACATGAAGGAGATAGCCAAATGGCTACAAATATCTACGTGGGAAACCTCCCATTCAACACAACCAATGATGACCTCGAGCAGTTGTTTTCCCAACACGGATCAGTGTCACGTGCACAGGTGATCACCGACCGAGAGACCGGTCGCTCCCGTGGTTTCGGGTTTGTTGAGATGGAGAGCGACGATGAGGCTCAGGCGGCAATCGAGGCCACCAACGACAGTGACTTTGGTGGTCGCAACCTCAAGGTCAACGTGGCGAGGCCGCGCGACTGAGATAGTCCTTTGAGCGTCGGACCTGCCTGGTTCGATGAGCGGATAGCAACCGGAAAACCCATCATCCTCGACGGAGGCACCGGAACCGGGCTCGAGACACGTGGCGTGCCCATGGTTCCCAAGGGGTGGTCGGTCATGGCCCAACTCGAGTATCCAGAGATACTCCACCGGCTTCACACCGACTACATCGAGTCGGGTGCAGAGGTGATCATCACCAACACTTTCGGTGCCGGTCGACATCTGCTCGAACCGGGAGGCCTCGGCAGCAGTGTCGAAGACGCCCACCGTCTCGCAACCGAGATTGCCCTGAGAGCCAGAGCGGACGCGGGGAAACCCGTGGTCGTTGCTGGCTCGATCTCCCACTACATGGCGGATGGCACCGATCAGTATTGGCTCGACCATCTCAGCGACACCTACCAGGAACAGGTGTCGCTTCTGGTCGAATCTGGAGTGGATGTCATCGTCCTGGAGATGATGGAGCACCCGGTCTTGGCGATACCGGCAATCGATGCGGCGAAGGCCGGCGGACTGCCGGTCTGGCTGGGTGTCAGCTCGAGGCAAACCACGGAAGGATTGATGACAAGCTATGGGGGCGAGGACATCGACATGCGGTCGTCGTTCCAAACGATGATCGAGCGAACAGTCGACGCGGTGTTTGTGATGCACACCGCGGTCCCCGACGTGACTCCCACCATCGAACTGGTCAACCAATACTGGGATGGCCCGCTTGGCGTGTATCCCGAGTCCGGGTACTACAGGGAGCCCAACTGGCAGTTTGTTGACATCATCGGACCGTCAGACCTCGCGGCTCACGCCCAGGAGTGGGTTGAGTTGGGTGCCCGCATGGTCGGCGGGTGCTGTGGTCTCGACACCGAGCATCTGGACGCTTTGAAGAACTCTCTAACCGCCTCTGTCGACTGAGGATCGACATCCGTGACCCCGAAGAGCTCCGTATTGGTGGTCGAGCCGTACTTGTCCGGCTCGCACCGAGCGTGGGCCGAGGGCTATGCAAGACACAGCCACCATCAGACCACCGTTCTGTCGCTCCCGGGCCGATTCTGGAAATGGCGAATGTTTGGAGGTTCCTTGTCATTGGCCAACGACGACGGCATACCCGGTGACGTCGACCTCGTGCTGGCATCGGACATGCTCGACTTGCCGTCGTTTCTTGGACATGCGCCGAGACATGTGGCAGACGCCTCGACTGTGCTCTATATGCACGAAAACCAGCTGACCTATCCCCTCTCCCCCACCGCCAGGGACGACCTGGCCTATGCCTACATCAACTGGTCGTCGATGGTTAGGGCAGACGAAGTCTGGTTCAACAGTGTTTTTCACCTGGAATCCGTTCTTACCGCCCTACCCAAGTTCATCAGACACTTTCCGGACCATCGCCACACCAGTCTTCTGACTCAGGTAGCTGACAAGTCCAGGGTGGCGCCGGTCGGTGTAGAACTTGGTTGGGTGACGCAAACGGCGAAAGCTGAACCCCCGCTGATCGTGTGGAATCAGCGTTGGGAATATGACAAGGACCCCGTCCGGCTGTTTGGGGCCCTGTATCGCCTCGCAGAGTCGGGTGCGGCCTTTCGCCTGGCTATTTGTGGTGAGAATTTTCGCAACGTGCCCGAGGAGTTCGAGGAAGCAAAATCACGTCTGGCCGAGTTCATCGTTCAATTCGGATACGCAGAATCGGATAGATATCGAGAGACGTTGCTCGATGCGTCCGTCGTCATCAGCACTGCTCGACACGAGTTTTTCGGAATAGGTGCAGTGGAAGCAATGGCGTGCGGGGCGCTACCAGTGTTCCCCAGCGATCTGTCGTACCCCGAGCTGATCCCGTCTGAGCTCCACGACCGAACGCTCTACGCCGACGACGATGAGCTCGATCACATGCTCATCACGGCTTTTGGTGATCCGCTCGGGCGTCGCGACCTCGGCGCAGCAATCGCGGTAGCCGCCAAGAGATTCGACTGGCCGGTGGTGGCAGCTGAATACGACAGTTCAATCACTGCCCTCACCACCCATTAATCCCAAAATCAAGTGGCAGCTCCTCGCTTGCCAGGCAGCCTGCTCGACCTCCAAACATGATCGGAATCGTCTGATTCTGCCGACAATTTCAGTCAGCCGCCCCGACCGATCATGAAGCGATGCTCTCCACCACCGAGCTCACCTGTTTGTACCCCGTTGCCATCAGGAAGGTGGGGGCCCGGCCATAACTCTTGATGCCAATCGTAAAGAATCCGGGTTCGGGGTGTGACAATTGCTCTATTCCGTGTGGAGGCACCGTTAAACACGAATGAACATTCGGATCGATGAGTGGAGCCAGCTTGGCCGGAGCCTCCAACCACGGATCGAGATCGAGACGAAGCTCTCTGGTCATGTCCAGAGCGGGTCGCTGACCGGTGGCGACCACTACCTCATCGACCTCGACCACGCTCGTTGATCCATCGGACGCTGATCCGACCACTCTCACTGTTCCCGAGGATTCATCGAGCGATCGAATCAGGAAGTCCGACTCGAGCTCGATTCGCCCGTCCTCCACCCTTTGTCTCAACTCGATGCCGACTTTTCCCCTTGCCGGAAGCTCGTCGCCTTCCATGGCGCCATATGCCTTGGTCGGATCGGGTCGGCGAATTGCCCAAAGAGGCTGTGTTCCGGACTCGGTCAATGCCAGCTCGGTCAGGTCGAGAAGGGCGTTTGCCGCTGAATGGCCGGCTCCAACCACCAGCACCCGCCGACCTCGATAGCGATCGCGCTCTCTTCCCAGCACGTCTGGAATCCCGTAGCGAATTCGAGTCGACGCCTCTTCACCAATCGTCGGCAAACCGTCCGCACCCATGGGATTGGGTGTTGTCCAGGTTCCGGAGGCGTCTATCACGAACGCCGAGAGGAATTCCTGGACGCCATCCTTGGTTTCGACCCGCAACAGGAATGGACTGTCGGATCTGTCAGCTGACACGACTTTGTCCTTGTTCTCCCTGCTCACAGCCACGACGCGATGCTCGTAGCGGATCCGGTCGCGGTGAAGTTCGGCAAGCGGCTCGAGATATCGCTCGATCAGTTCCCCACCGCTTGGGTATTCCAAGGTCGGTGGGGCGGTCCATCCGGTGGCTTCAAGAAGACCTTGAGAGGTGGTGTCGATCATGGACGCCCAGTCGGTGAAGAGCCGAACATGAGACCAGTCACGAATGTTGTGAGCCGGGTCGGGGCCGGACTCGAGAACGAGCACGTCGATCCCTGAAGCAACGAGGTGTGAGGCGGCGGCCAGTCCGATGGGACCCGCTCCTATGACGATGGTGTGGTGCTTCATGGTCGATTACCTCAATACATTGATGGCTGTCGATATACCAGTATGTTGCTTGCGTCGGTCCTTGTCAAATATCGACAACCTTCAATATGACTTGGAGGCGATCATCCTCATCTCCACCAGCTAGTCGACGAGTGTCTGATCGAGCCAGATGGCCAAATCCATGAGTGTCGCTTGGAAATCGTCACCATGCCCCGAAGAGAGCACATGCGCCATCTCGTGCATGACCGTCCATGCTCGAGCAGGTCGCTCGACGAGAATTGTTCTGGTCGAAGAGTCGTACTGGCCCTCTATCTGTCCTTCGAGGCGATCGACAACAACAACATCGACGTTCTCCACCTTCAAATAGTCAACAAGCAATGTGGTGAGTTGAGCGGCCGAGGTGTCGTCGAGGTACATGTTGGCGAATCGACTCATCTTCAAATCGAGACCGGCTTCGATCATGGCGTCCTGGACGATGCAGTAGTCGAACCCACAAACTTCGAGTCCGTTGTCCGCGATCGTCTTCTGGGAGCCGCCAATCAAGTTATAGATCGGGAGAGCAGCCATCGCCAAGGCCGTCAACGCGGCCACACCAACGATCAAGGGCCGACGCCATCGCGGCGGAGCAGGCTCCTCGCTGTCGTGATCCGGATCAAAGGCGTCAAAGAAGGGATCATCTTCACCGGGATAGTCGTAGTCCATGACAGCACGGTCATGGTACGAAAGGGCGCTTCCTTTGTGTGCTCCTTGATCGGTTCAGCGATCCTGGGACCCGAAACCCCTGGTGACTGTCTCACTGACGTGACTTACCGAGACATGCCCGCAAGTCTTGCAAACGGTGCGCTGGATTCCTGAGCTCGAGCCGCTGATGGTGTCTCGGTGATCACAGTCCTTCTGAGTTCGGGCTGTGTTGAATGGGTTCTTCATGGATGATCTCCTGGGGTTGCTTTGCAATCGATCGGTCGATGGGACACCAAGCTTGGGCGTCATCGTGAGACCGCATCAAGGGACTAGTCAGCGAGATCCCCTCGGGAGAGCAACCCGGCTAGAAGCCGAGCCAATCCACCTCGTCGAGACCGTCGAGCTCGCTCTTCATCATTCCCTTGGCCGAGATCGTGTACAGGTAGTCGCCTATGACGACTGATCTCATGATCTGAGCTCGCCAGTCAAAATCCTCTCGGTCACCGCCGGGGTGGGCGAGTCGCTGGATCTCTTTCAACCCGCCATCAGCCTCGACCTCAAATCCGACAGCCCCGAAGAAGGCAGATTCACTGTCATCGTCCCACCACCATTGTTGGACCGGGACCATGGCAAGACCGGTTGGCTCCCAGTAGAGGAAGGCGTGATGGTCGTATTCGACCTGTGAGTTCGAGCCTTCGCTGAGGGTGATCTGATCGACTCGCTGCGGATCGGATGGTTCGCTGACATCAAACACCGATACCTGGGTTCCCTTCACGCGACCGTCCTCCGTGGCGTCTTGGCCGACCCCCATCAACAGACCAGGGCCGATCGGGTGGAGATACGCCGAGTAGCCAAGAATCTTTAGCTCGCCTACCACTTCCGGGTTTGTCGGATCAGCAAGATCGATGGTGTACAAAGGATCCGTCTGACGGAAGGTGACGACGTAGCCGGTGTCACCGAGGAAACGCACTGAGTAGATCTGCTCCGCCGCTCCCAGCCCGTCAACGATACCTACCTGATCCAGGGTGCCGCCTGTTTGTCGTAGAACCGTGACCAACGACTCAGACTCAAAACCCTCGCCCCACCAGTTGGGCTGTGTGGTAGAGGCCACACGGAGATGCCCTTCGTACTCGTCCATCGCAAACTGATTGAGGAGATAGCCCTCCACCACACCCGATGCCTCATAGTTGGTCACTGACGGATCGCTGATATCGAACTTGTGTATGTCTGTGGTGACATCCTCAGGCGTGTCATCTCCGCCACCACGTCGGGCCCATATCCATGTGTCCCAATTCTGTGTGGCCACATAGAGATTCTCGGCCGACGCGTAGACAGTCTCGCCGGACGCAAGGACACCCATGGAGTCGACGACACGCAGACCGGAACTCAAGTCGATGGTCACGACCGACAGCATGTCCAGCCCCGAGAACTCCTCCGGGCGGCTGGCGTCCTGACAGTCGAACAGGGTGCCCTCTCGCATCACGTCTCCGTCGGCGTTCGTGACGATGAAATACGGAATCCAGTTGTCGGGATCGGAGTTTCGAATGATGTCCTGGTTCTCCTCGATGGCTTTCCGTTCGGCGCGAAGGCCGGAGCCTTTCGGATAGCTCCATTCGAAACCAACCGGGCCGGAAGTCAGAACGAGCCTTACCGTGCCATCGATCATCCGTCCCGACACGAAACGACCGTCGATGGTCATGGTGCGAACGATCTCGGGCTCTTCGCTGATATCGACTTGGATCAGTTGGATCGACGGTGTGACAAAGTTGGGCGCGAAAGCATCAGCCTCAACTGGTCGTGGGAACTCGTCCCAACCTGAGCCAAAAAGCAGAACTGTGTCCCCGTCGAGAAACAGGCTCTGGACGGTCAGGTTCCCAACGTGGAGACGCCCGGTGACGACCGGATTCTCACCGCTGACATCCGTCACTACGAGAGTTCCCTCGGATAGCACCACGATTCGCCCACCGTCAGTCTTCACGATGTCTGGCTCGTCAACGCCGGCGACTTGGACGTTGGTGCCCGAAAAGCTCTGAACTCCAGAAGCGGTGCCACCGTCAGTTGCCGCCGCCTCCTCAGCAAAGCGAAGATCGTCGAATGCTCCGAGGAAGGGGATCCCGTAGATCGGATCCTCGAGACCGTACGGCCCAACCAGTTCGATGGCATGGGATGTCACATAGTCGAGAAATGGCTCGCAGGCGTCGAACGAGGCCAGTGCACGTACCGCACCCGGAGAGATAGGAACTCGTCCCGACGCTCGACGTTGGGACTCTGTAGTAGTGGTGGAAGACGTATCGGCAGTGCAAGCAGCCACGATCAGCGCGAGCGCACCCGCCGTGGCTACAAGCTTCCTGATTTGGCCTCGCATGGTTTCTCCTCCATCGCGTTGTCCTCTTTTGACGAGGAATTGGCAATGATCGGTTCCCGGGTTTGTCGGGCGTTGGATCGAACGACTTGCCTACGGTGTGCCCACATGCGGTCCATAACTGTGAAAGCTGTCATTCCTGCCTCGCCTTCTGAAGTGATGACGTTGATCAGCGATACCCGAAACGATCCGTTGTGGTGCCCCAACGTCGAGACTGCAGAGCTGGTCGACGGAGACGGCGTTGCGGTAGGTTCCAAGTTCCGCTTTCACCAACATCTCGACCGGCCAAATGGAAAACGTGTCGAGTTCGATGTCGATGTCGAGGTGATCGAGTTGGACGACCTGCATGTGAAGTGGCTTGTCAACGATCGGTTTCAGAAACGCACTATCACAATGTCCGTCGCACCGAAACAGGGAGGGACGATTGTGACACAGACGACTGAAGCCGAGTTTCACTCCAACCCGGGTATCGCCAAATACGTCTACCCGCTTCTAGCCAAGAGAACCTTCAAGGATCAGTTCAATCATCTTTCAGACCATTTCACCGACGGTGGCGTCAGCTCCTGAGCATCGACCGAACGGTTTCCAAAGTGTCTGCATCCTCGGGGCCCTTGTCGGCCCTGTAGCCCTTGACCCTGGCAAATCGGAGCGTCACACCTCCCGGGTACCGGGTGCTCCGCTGCACACCGTCCAGCGCAATCTCGTAGACGAGTTCCGGGCGTAGGAATACCGTACGACCGTGCCGATGGTCCTCGATTTCGAGAAACCGTTCCGTCTGCCATCGCAGCATCTCGTCTGTGAGCCCCTTGAACGTCTTACCCAGCATGACGAATTCGCCTTTGGATGCTCTCGCACCCAAATGTAGATTCGAGAGCCAGCCCTGACGTCGTCCCGAGCCCCACTCTGCTCCAATGATCACGAGGTCGAGACTGTGAGTTGGTTTCACCTTGAGCCATCCCGAGCCACGCCTGCCCGCCTCGTAACCCTGAGCCAGATCCTTGACCACGACCCCTTCATGACCCCTGTCCAACATCTCGTCGAAGAAACGGTCAGCCACCGACGGGTCATCGGTCGTCAGCGAGTCGACGACTAGGTCCGGGGGAAGGGTCTGCTTCATCGTCTCTCGGCGTCTCGCCAGAGGTTCATCGATCAGATCTCTTCCATCCAGGCTCAGCATGTCGAAGTAGAACCCGGTGAGAGGTTCCACTGAGAAAGACGTGTCCGCTCCGAAGCGACTCATCGAATCCTGGAAGACCTGGGGTACGCCTCCGGGACCGATGAGTAGAGCCTCACCGTCGAGGATGAGTGATTGGGATGGAAGCTCCCGAACGGCTGACACTATTTCTGGCATGCGAGAGGTGACATCGTTCAGGTTCCGTGTGAAGACTCGAACCTCGTCCAGGTGCTTGTGCACCTGGATCCTCGCTCCATCGAGTTTGGCATCGACCACCGCCGGACCCAGTTTGCCTACCGCTTCCCCGGCCGTTGCTGATGTGCCTGCGAGCATCGGTTGCACCGGAGTGAAGAGCTCCAGCCGGGCTTCAGCGAGAGAAGATGCTCCATCTGCCAGCGCCCGCGATGCGACTCTCACCAGATCACCCTCCAACATCGCAGCCCGTCGGATTCTTTCCACGGGTACTGACAACGCAGACGCGACCGCTTCGGTCATGACCCCCTCGAGTGCTCCCTGACGCAGATTCCTGACGATCAGGCCACGCAAGAAGCCCTGCTCGGCGATAGTGGCCTTCCCGAAGAGCGACCCGAGCAACTCGGAGCGCCGCGTCTTTGACCCGGGGCCGGAGACACCACAAATCTCGTCGAGTACACGATCGACGTCGAGTATCTCGAGGCCCGGTTGTCCAGCAGGCGCTACGTCCACTGCAGATATCGTGGCGTAGCCGACACCTAATCGATCCTGACGCGGGCTCCCGGTGAGAAAGGAAACGGCCGCCGGCGCTTCATCGTGGGAGAGTCGAGTGAGAAATGCTGCAAGGGCATCGATCTTCAGGGAACGAGCGCGAGTGGCCGACACGACGACCGACACGTCGACGAGATCTCCAAACTTCATCAGGACCGAAACCGGTCAAACGGCTCGAGAACCATTCCGGCCGCTCGCAGGGCGTCATCGACCTCGTCTTCTGTGTCAGAAAGGTCGAGTGTCTCCAACTCGGTCCACGGATCGAATCCGAATCTCTTCGCTACCCCCGCCATTTGAACACCGTCCGGCGCAACAGTGGACAACTCGTCCCAGGACAACGGAGTTGCGACTGGGGCACCTCTCCTCGGTCGAAGCGACCACGGCGCCACCGACGTTGACAGAGCAGCGTTGCGCAGCCAATCGACGAACACTCGCTCGCCGCGATCGGACCTTCTGAATTCCGTCGTCAAGAGATCGGGATAGGCTTGGCAGGCCAGAGCCGCGGTCCCCCGAGCAATCGTGGCTGCCTGTGACAGAGACAGCGTCGTCTCGATCCTGGCTCGCAAGTGGTACCCCTTCGAGCCCGATGCCATCAAGGCGGTGGAGATCCCAAATGACGCCAACTGGGTCTTGACTGCAACTGCGGCCTGGCGAACGGCCTCCAGCTCGCCCTCCGGTGGATCGAGATCCCAAATCATCCAATCGGGATGCCATCCACTTGCCACTCTGACCGGAGGGACATGAAAAGTGATGACGCCCAGGTTGGCGAAAGCGACGATTGCGTCGACAGAGCTGATCACGGGATAGGCGGTGGTCCCACCGTCTTCCTTCTCGAGGACAATCCGACCGATCAGTTCGTCACCAAAGTGCGATGGCGCATTCTTCTGCATAAAACCTTTGGAGTCGATGCCCTTTGGGTATCGCTCCACCGTGAGTGCGCGACCCTCGATGAACGGCAGCATCAATTCGGCGACGGAGGAGTAGTAGTCACAAACTTCACCCTTGGTGATGTCGTCTTCAGGAAAGATGACACGATCCGGGTTGGAGATCTCCACGTCAGAACGCTACCGGTGTGACTTCCTCGCTCTGACTGTTCGGAGAATCGAACCCCTACCAAGTCTCCCAATGGACGACCTCATCGAACGGGCGTCGCAACGGGTTCTCAATAGGTGCCAACTCCCGATCTGCGGGATATCCCAAACCCATCAGCCATGTCAGCCTTTGCCCGAGGGGAAGTCCAAGAATGTCGGCCCCGAGCTCGTAGTCCTCGACTGAGGCGTGCCGGGTCCCGACACCAATGTCGGTTGCCGCAATCTGCATTGCCATGGTCGCCTGGCCAAGGTCATAGTTGATCGAGGCGTTGACACGCATATCACCGCTGAACGGTGCAACGACACCAATTGCGGCGGCCGCCTCGGCGATGTGGGCCGCACCACGCCAAACGCCGGAGAGTCTTTGAAGACGTTGCCGATCCTGCACGACCACGAACGCCCACCGCTGCTCATTTCGTGAGGAGGGCGACCTTCGTCCAGCCTCGAGGATCCGCTCCAATTTCTCAGGCTCGATAGGGCGAGTGTCATATTGGTTCAGTTTGCGTCTTGCCCGGATGGCATCCCATGTCTCCATAGAAGCAACCATAGGAGGGTTGAGGAGCCACCCCTCTCCTTGGCGTTTTGGGTCAAACCGGAGCGGATCTGGACCGTATTCAGTCCGTACGACCTGAGATTCGGGTCAGTGCCTGGCCGTGCTTCGTGGCTCGGCGAGGCGCACGGTGACATCACGTCCACCGACCGAGGAGCCATGGAGACCTTTTACGGCGTCATCGGCCGACGGCCGTGCCATGTCGACGAATCCGAAACCTTTGGAACGACCTCGACGATCAGTTATGACCGTGGCCTGCCCAACCACGCCGAATCGACTGAAGAGGTTTTCCAGATCCCGGTCTGTGGTGCTCCAAGGGATGTTGGAGATGTAGACGCTCTGGGGATTGCCTGGTCTCGACTGGCCGTCCTTTTTGGGCTGGTGAGAAACCGGACGGGGCTCAGCAGACTTTGACCGGGGACGAGCATGAGCCGAGCCATTGAGACTGGCGACATCTGGCTCGCCAAGGGGCAGTCGAAGGTCGAGATCGTGCTGTAACCGCTTGACTGCCTTACGCTCCTGACCCGTAACCAGCGTCACGACGGTTCCAGCCGATCCTGCCCTCGCAGTTCTTCCGGAGCGGTGCACATAGTCCTTGTGGTCTGCCGGCGGGTCGAAGTGCACAACACACTCGACGGCGTCAATATGG
>JBAVIK010000052.1:0-4298 GCA_049686815.1 Acidimicrobiia bacterium
GCCCCCATGATGGCGAGACGTTCATTCTGGAAGTTCTGCATGATGTAGTAGAAGCCACGATTCTTCTCGCCGATCAGATTGTCACCGGGGACCCAAACATCCGACAGGACGAGTTCCGTTGTGTCGGAGCTGTGCCAGCCCATCTTCCGGTCGATAGGGTTGGCCGTGAATCCCGGTGTTCCCCGCTCGACAGCAAAGATCGAGACTCCGCGCGACCCCTTCGCATCTGGATTAGTGCGTGCCGCGACGAAAACGAGATCTGCGATCGAGCCGTTGGTGATAAACATCTTGGTTCCGTTGATTCGCCATCCATCGCCGTCTGACACCGCCGAGGTTCGAATCGCCGCCACATCGGAGCCGGCATCGGGCTCAGTCACTCCTATGGCTGTGATCATCTCACCATTGGCGAATTTGGCCAGCCACCGACCCTTCTGTTCTGACGTGCCGAAATTTGTCACATAAGGTGATGCAAGGTCCGTGTGCACCAGCAATGTGATAGCAACACCACCGGCGGTTATCCGACCCAACTCTTCGGCGAATACCAGGGACGAGACATGACCAAGTCCAAGACCACCGTATTCCTCCGGTATTCGAAGCCCGTAGAAACCAAGTTTGCCGGCAGAATCGAGAATCTCCCGGGGAACCGCCCTTTGCTCTTCCCAAAGCTCGACATTGGGGACGACCTCATTCTCGACAAAACTGCGCACGGTTTGACGAATCGCCTCGAGATCTCCGTCTACATAGATTGATTTCATTCCTCTTCTTCCACTGAAAGTGCTGCCCGCCCGGCCCTGCTGTTGTAGGTCAGATTCTGCTCACGACAGAACTTCTGAGCGACTTCCGCCGTCTCAACCAGATCGACGCCATGTTCTATCCCCATCCCGTCGAGGAGCCAAGCGAGATCTTCGGTTGCGACGTTTCCTGACGCTCCAGGTGCATAGGGACATCCGCCGAGGCCACCGGCTGACGAATCCATCTTGTCGATGCCATGTTCGAGCGCTGAGACCGTATTGGCCACCGCTTGACCGTATGTGTCGTGGAAATGGACCCCAATCTTCTCAACGGGCACCCTGTCGAGTACTTCAGCCAGAAGTCTTTCTATGTGATAGATGGTGGCCTTCCCGATCGTCTCTCCAAGGAACACTTCTTCCACCCCCCACTCGACGAGAGTCTCTACGAGATGGGCAACCCAATCCGGATCCTGCTCGCCTTCATAGGGGCAGTGCGTTGCCGTCGACACATAGGCCCGATACCGAAGATCCTGGGGCCCATCGAAGAGGATCCGCCGGATTCGATGCATCGACTCATCGACAGTGGCATTGATGTTTCGCTGGCTGAAGGTGTCCGATGCAGACGTCAGCACTCCGATGTCGGTGACTCCGGCGGCTACCGCCCCCTCAAGGCCCTGCATGTTGGGGACAAGCCCGATCAGACGCACGTCACGAGCGGTCACACCCGCGACGACCTCCGCCGCATCAGCCATCTGGGGAACCCACTTGGGGCTTACAAATGACACGGCATCGAAGTTCCGCAGACCGGCATGAGCGAGATCATCGATAAGTCTGGATTTGGCTTCTGTCGCAACAAAAGCTCCCAGCGACTGAAGACCATCGCGCGAAGACGACTCCGTGATCGTCACTTTCTCGGGGAGGCTGCTCAACCCGCAGAACGGTACCGCCCCTGCGGCTCTTCAGATGTTTTGGCCGGGAGAACTGACCTACTAGCCGGTGCGCCCCAGAAAGTCCTCGATCATCTCCGTGTGCCGTTGGCGGGCCTGCTCGACGTCGATCATCTTCCCCATTGAGTTCCAGGCTGGGACCCACCTGGCGATGTCAGGCATAGGTCGACAAAGACCAACTGCCTCCCAGTGGCCCATGTTGGGAATCGGCTGATCAGTGATTTGGCGGTATGTCGAGACGAAGTGATCTGCGACCCGGTCCATTCCCAAATAACGAATATCGAGTGAGCAGTAGGCGACATCCATACCGCGATCACCGGTCGCCGGCGACTCCCAATCAACTACTGCCAGCAGCTCGCGATCGCGCCACAGTGTGTTGCCGGGCCAGAAATCGGTGTGGCTGAGGACCGTCTCAGCGTCGACACGGCCGTTGCCGAGCCCGACACGACGTCTGAGGAGTGCTTCTCCAAGAGGGTGCTCCAAAACCAGCTCTGGGGATTCCTGGATCCTCCTCTCGTCTTCACCAGCACCTGGAGGGAAGGTCTCGAGATCGCTGTCGTCGAGCCGCACATCGTGTATCCGAGCCAAGACCCTTGCCAGGGACTCGGCCCACTCAAATGGGTTGGCCGGGGTTAGATCGGGCTCCCCCTGGACGTGAGAGGTGATTATCGCTTGCTCTGAGAATATGCCATCGGTGTCAATCCAGATAGGGGCAGGAGCTGGCACGTTTGCCTTCTGCATCAGCTCGAGAGCCCTGGTCTCCCTGAATGCGGCATCCTCACCCCGGTCTGCATACCAAGGCCCATAGCGACGGAGGACCAGACGAGTTGATCCATCTTGTAGCACGTCGATAGTGGTGCTCAGACCACCTTCGATGCGTTTCGAATGCAGTAGAGAACTGGCGCCAATCGCATCGCGAACGCGCAGAAGTTGATTCTCGGTTGGCAGAGGGGCGTACTGCATCAGTTGTTGAGCTTCCGTCGTCACACACGGCGGGCCTGCCGAAAGGCAGGCCCGAGCGACCGGCCATCTCGGCAGGTCGTCGTGGAGGTGCGGGGAGTCGAACCCCGGTCCGCTAAGCCGTCAGCGTTGGCATCTCCGAGCGCAGTCATCAGCGAGCTTCGAACGTCAGGAACTCTGATGACGAGTTTCCCTGCGTCTATTCGGAGTTGGTCTTAGCCTTCCGGTCCCGAAATCCCGGATGGAGCGTCCCGTATTGCGGCGCCCTGACCTGACCAGACGGGAACCAGCCAGGAGGACGGGCTACTTATTTAGGCAGCCAGTGCGAAGTTGTCTTCGGCACTTATTGTTTTTTCCGGTTTGATAACGAGGCCCCGGAGACCCCGGCTCGCTTCCAACGCATCAACACTCAACGTCGAAACCGTTTCACCCCCTCGGGTACGACAACACTCTATCGGCCGCCGACGGCCAAACTCAATGTGGACAGGAGTCCGTAGTCCGGGATGGCGTCACAGTCTTTTCCGAACCGCCCGCTCCATCTCTCGGGCATGTTCACGCTCCCGCAGCGAATGTCGCTTGTCAACTGTGGTCTTTCCCTTGGCAAGCGCCATCTCCACTTTGACCCTCCCGTCCTTGAAATAGACCTGTAGCGGAATCAACGTGAGCCCCTTTTCGGCGATCTGCCCACTGATGCGGTCAATTTCTCGTCGATGAAGAAGGAGTTTGCGTTCGCGTTCAGCCTCGTGCCCGCCCTCATGAGAGAACTCGTACGGCGAAATGTGGGCTCCAACTAGCCAAGCTTCGCCGTGCCGAATGTCTCCATAGGAATCCTTCAGCTCGAGTTTGCCCTCGCGCAGAGACTTCACCTCTGAGCCGACGAGAACCATTCCAGCCTCGTAGGTGTCCAGGACCGAGAAGTTGCGACGTGCCCGGCGATTGGTGGCCACCACCTTGACACGCTCCGTTCGATCCGAAGCCGACATCAGTAAACCCTGAGTCGACGGTCCGGTCGCATCAGAAACCGGTTGGCACGTCCGGGCCAGTTCCGTCTGCGTCTCGAAGATATCTACTGAGTCCCAGCAGTGAGCCGATCACCCCTGCGGCGGCTCCAAATATCAAGAACAGTAGGCCCCACTGGAAAAAGAACTGTTGGCTCACGTCCAGACGAAATATGGCGAATCCCTCGCCGGCCTTCGCCAGATTGGTAGAGCCCAGCCAGACGGCAAACACTGCGAGGGCAGCGCCAACCATCCCTTCGATCATCCCTTCCAGGAGAAAGGGAACCCGAATGAACCAGTTTGAGGCGCCAACGAGTTTCATGATTGAAACCTCATCCCGTCGTGCGTAGATGGCGAGTCGAATCGTGTTGGCAATCAAGACAACAGCCGAAAGGCCGAGGACGATTGCCATCCCCAGGCCGAGAACGTTGAGGATGTTGGAGAGGTTCTGGAGCTGCTCGATCGAATCGGCCGCCGTGGTCACTTGTCGCACCGTCTGGGCCTGCTGTTCCAACCGGAATTTCACAGAATTGTGCAATTCGATGTCCACGAGCTCGACACGGACGGAAGCAGGAAGAATCGTCGGATCGATATCGAGCAATTCCGGCTGTCCGGCAAAGAGCTCCTGATACTCGATCCAGGCTTCTGCCTTGCTCACGTAC
>JBAVIK010000053.1:0-2640 GCA_049686815.1 Acidimicrobiia bacterium
CCTAGAGTGCGCCGCGCATGATCTCGCTTCTCGAGATCGCCCTTCTGGCGATTCCGATTCTGGCCGCGGTTGGGTGGTGGCACCTGCTCCAAACGGTCGTTGATCGACAAGTTCGTGCGTTGCTCACGGCCTTTTGGGTGTTGGTTCAGTTCATCGTCCCGATCTCGATAATCGGATGGCTCGGCTTGCTCAGCCCATGGCTCGTCCTTTCGATAGAGGTTGTTCTCACCGGTGCGCTTTGGGTTTGGGCGCTGAGCCGACCCGCAAAGGGGACACCGACGCAACCGCCCTTCAGCGTGGTCGAACGTGTGACCATCGCCGTTACCTCGAGCGCCGCCGCCCTCCTGGTCCTCAGAGCAATTTGGTACGCGGTGCTCATGCCTCTCGATGGCAGTGATGGCTCGACATATCACGTGCCAGCGATGATCGACGCGATGCGCAACGGCAGTTTCGAGCCGTCGCAATCAGTTGTGCCTCCGGGTCAAGCTGGTCCCAAGAGCGTGGACATGTTGTTTCTTTGGCTGCTGCAGGGGAAGGACCTCGATCTGGTCCTCTTCGGGCAGCTCATGTTTGTTCCGCTGGCGGTATTTTCGGTCGTCGTGATTGCTCGATGGGCGGGCGTGCGCCCCCCAGTGGCATGGGCGGCCGGCCCGCTGATCCTGTTCGTGCCGATCGTGGTGGCCCAGCTGAGCTCGGCATACGTCGACGTCGGTTCGGGCGCCCTACTCCTCGCGGCGATTGCTCTCACATTGACCTATCGGCAAGGCATCCTGAACGGGCCGGTCGGCGCTGTCAGCGTCTACGCCTCGATAGGGCTTGCCGCCGGTTCCAAGTTCAGCCTGGTGATTCCGGCGGTCGTGCTACTCGTCATGGTCGTATCCCACGATATGGGACGGAGAACCTGGGGATGGGGCCATGTCGCCGGTGTGGCCATCGGATTGATCGGGGCTGGTTGGTATATCGAATCTCTGATCCGCTTTGGAAACCCTGCCTGGCCATACTCGGTGCCGGGTCTCGCTCAGGTGTTTCCACACCTAGACACCGTCGACGCCCTGGTTGCTCGGGAGCTGTCCTCGGTACCTGAGCTCGTCGAGACAAGCCCCATTCTTCGCCCGCTCCTGGTCTGGCTCGAGCGGGGCAAGACTGCTTTCATGTACACATTCGACAGCCGCCTCGCTGGGTTGGGTCCGATGTGGCCTGCAATCTGGCTGCCGGTCTACCTCGCCTGGCTGGCCTGGTCGGTCAAAGAGAAGACATGGCGAAAGCCGCTCCTACTTGGCGGGCTGACGGTGGCGTTCGTGGCCGTTCAAACCTATCCCTGGTGGACCCGATTCGTATGGTGGATGGTCGTCATAGGCATCGTTGCGGTAGCCCTGCTTTGGCAGAAGTCATCCTCGCTCACTCGGGGGGCGTTGGGAGCCCTCCTTATCGCAGGAGGGCTCTATGTGTTGGCGATGACCAGCGTCCAGGGATTGCTGATACGCGAGAACTTCGTCCCACTCCTGAACGGGGCCAACCCTGTTGAGATCGAAGCGGGCCCCGTGGTTTCAGCCGCATATCCCACGGCGGGAGAGCGGATCGCAGTTCCCGCCCTGTCGTGGGGCTCTTGGAATACTTACCTTCGCGGTTCGACGTTCGACAACGAGGTAGTCGTTGTCTCACCTCAGGGCGGAAATCTCGAAACTCGGTTGAGAGCAGTCGGGGCGACGATGGTCTTCGTCCCGGGGATGGGGCCAACTTGGTCGGAATCGGAGCTCGCTGAGGCAACGAGCTGCATGGAGGAGGTGAAATCCGATGTTGGACGGCGACAAACCCTCTTCAGATACGTCTGCCCTTAGTCGGTCGATCGGACTGGCTCTTTTAGTCCTGATTGTCATTGGCATCGCTCTGTACGTGGCTCATGACCGTTCATCACTCCATTGGGCAAATCGCCAGTGGTGGGAGTCGTTTCTCGCGTGGATCATTTGAGGCGCCCATCCGAGCCTCCAGTCGAGGTTTCGCCTGGCCGATAAGAAGGACTTGAACCGACTAAGCCAGGTTGCTCCCCGTTTCTCATACGATATTTGAAGTGGCGAAACGCTTGACATCTCGACTGAAGGCTTCGTTCACGTTCGGAGTGGCAGTCGTGGTCGCGCTAACCCTGATCCCATGGTCGCCTGCAGGGGCGCGAGAGGAGACGGTTGGTTCCAGCGACGACTCCGTATCGGCGAGGCATGCCGAAGATCACATACTCGTCAGGTATCAGCCGGTGTCGTTTGCCGCCAGATCGCTCGGTCTTGAAAGCGAGGACGTCGGCCACGGGTGGATTCGAGCCAATGTGCCGGACGGATGGACCGCCGAAGGCTGGGCGCTCGAGGTCCAGTCTTTCGACGGTGTAGAGGGGGCTGAGGTCGACCCGGTGTTCCGAGCGATGGCTTCGCCACCGTTCATGGCTAACGATCCCCTGTTCGTCGGTGCCGCTAACAATCCCGCGAAGCAGTGGCACTTGCACGCTGCTGGTGTTGTCGAGGCTTGGGCGTCGACAGTTGGCTCCGGAGTTCGCGTTGCAGTGGTCGACTCCGGCGTCAGTAGCGGCACCGACGGGTTCTGCAACTCCTTCGTGGCCGAGTACGACGCAGTTACCGAAACCACGGGTAGCGG
>JBAVIK010000054.1:0-2332 GCA_049686815.1 Acidimicrobiia bacterium
TACGAATACTCCTCGTCCTAGCGCTGTTATCCGGGTGTACGCCCGCAGAGACCGCGGACACATCAGACTCCGTCGTTGCCGCTGGCACCTCGGCTGGAGGTCCTTCTGCCCCAGTCAACCTGGCTAAGACAGCAACCGTCAGCTCGTCCAGCGAGCTTGCCGAGCAACCCGTTTCCATGGTCAACGACGGCATCAGCGACGTGGCAGCGGGCAACTTTTGGGGAGCGGGGGACTTCGCTCCGCAGTGGATCGAGTTCGACCTGAGCACAGCCTCGACCATCGAACGGATCGCCCTCACTGTGAGCCAGAGTCCCAACGGTCCGACGGTCCACCACGTTCTGGGGCGTGCCGGCACGGACGATCCGTGGACCACATTGTCGACTCTGGATGGTGAGACGTCCGATAGCGATCGGGTCGTCGTCGAGCCGTCCGTGCCGTGGGAATCGGTCGGGTTCGTCAGGGTGGAGACGTTGAGATCACCCTCCTGGGTCTCCTGGGGTGAGATCGAGATTTGGGGTAGCCCCGGTGAGGCTTCGCCGCTGACGGGGTCGACACTGGTCGAAGACCTACCTGAGGGTGGGCCAGACTTGATCCTCTACGGCGGCACGGTGATCACCGTTGATGAAGGCTTCGAGGTCGATGAAGCGCTGGCTGTTGACGATGGCTTGATCACAGCCGTAGGCAGCGACGAAGAGATTGTCGCTCTGGCCGGTCAGAGCACCCACCTCGTCGACCTGGATGGAGCCACGGTCCTTCCCGGCATAGTCGACCCCCATGTCCACATGATCCAGCATCAGAGCCCGGACCTCGATGCGATGTCCGCGGCGGAGGCAGAGCTGATCGTGTCGGGACGGACAACCGTTGGGATACCTGGCATCGATGTGACTCATGACGAGGGCTTTCGGGAGTTCTCAGACCGGGCTGTCATGAGACTTCGTCTCTATGCTCGATACAACACGAACTGTGGAGAACCGCCGCCTGATCCTGACTTCTGGCGAAGTAGGGACTTCGGCCTGGACCCGGGCCCGCGGGTGGCTTACGCAGGTGTCAAGGTGTTCGCCGACGGTGGTTCGTGCAACGGGCCCGCGGTGACCTGGGAGTATCCCGACAGGTTTCCTGACGGCATCCCGTTCACCGACTGGGTCGGTTCGGGCTCGCTGTACGTGACGGCTGAGGAATTGGCCGGTGTGATTGTGGAGACCACCCTGCGCGGCGGGCAGACGGTGGTCCATGTCGCCGGTGACCGAGCCGTGGTCATCGGTCTCAATGGGATGGAGTTGGCTCTGGATGATTCCGGCAACCCCAACCGGCATCGTCTCGACCACAACGACTTCGTCCCGCCCGACCAGCGCTCCCGCTATTCCGAACTCGGGGTGATCCCGGTCGTGTTCGGTGACTACGACGCTTGTTTCGCAGGAGACGGGATGTGGAGTTTCATCGCCCCCGTTGAAGCATTGGAATACCACAGGGCGAACCGGTCGATGATCGAGGCAAACTCTGGTCTGCCGGTTGCCTGGCACTCGGATCTGCCGTATACCGCACTCGATATCTTTGCCCAGCTCCAGTTCCTCGTGACCGTCGCCGAGGTGACCGATGACGGCACCGAGTGTGCTCCGCCGCCGTTTCTCGAAGATCAGGGAGTGTCGGTGGAACAGGCGATCCGGATGATGACCTGGAATGCGGCCTACGCCATGCGTCTCGAGGGGTCGATCGGCTCTTTGGAGACCGGGAAGATCGCGGACATGATCATTGTCGAGTCCAATCCGTTGACGCAGCCGGCTGAAGACGTCTATCAAAACCGGCTACTGGCCACGCTTATCGACGGGGTCTCAGTCCATTGCGCCGGCTCGACCGTGTTCTGTTCCCGTCTCCCGTGATCGTGCCACTCGATACGTGAGCCCGAACGGGTGACTCCGGCTCACAGCGGTTGCGGATAGGCGTTTCTTGCAGGTGGATCGCGACGGATATCCTCGAACCGATCGGCAGGGGGGCCGGTACATACGCAGGTCACCGCGCGCCGCCCGGTCGGGTCGTGATCCCCCTCGGCAGGTACTGAGAGATCAGCGTCTCGATATCGTCGTGACGCGCCCTCCAGCTGGCCCAGACCGCTCCTGCCCAGCGGGTCACGAGATCAGCGTGCGCCTCTTCTGAGTCGGCGAGCGCGACATCGAAGATCGTCATCGTGGCCGGCTGCTCCGGCACGGCGAATTCGGGCCAGTCCAGGGCCATGGCCGCCAGGCTGCGGTGAACGTCACGAACCTGGTTCCCGCTCCACCCGTCGTCGAGGCTGAGCCGGAGGCCGATGAGGGCGAAGGCGACACCGAGGCTGGAC
>JBAVIK010000055.1:0-3335 GCA_049686815.1 Acidimicrobiia bacterium
CTTTTGGAGCCCGAGTCGCTCGAGCCAATCCTCGGCAATGGCTCCATCACTGGTGTAGGTGTCAATACGGCTGCGCTGGTCGGCCTCACACACCTGAAGAATGTGAGTGGCGAGCCGTCGGCCGAGACCGTTCCCTCGCCTGTCCTCGCGGACATGAACCCAGAACGAGCCATTCTCGAGATTTTGAGCCAAGTCCCGAAACGATGACCCCACGGCCACTATCTCATCGTTCTCATCACGCATGAGCCAGCGGTCCCGGGCATGATCGTCGCGGTAGTTGCGCCAGTCCAGAGCCTGTCTCCGAAACGGGACGACAGGATCGCCTGGCAACTCTTCGGCGTATACGGCCTTGTAGTACTCCCACATCTCTCTGAGGAGCTCTTCGGGCGCGACGCGAGCGTCCACGGATTGGATTTGGGGGACCATGACGGAGGAAGGCTAGAAGTCGTCTTCAGCGCGATGTCGGCGATTATTCGCCGCCGGTGGTCGAGGTGGTGGTGGTACTGGTGGTGGCAGCCGTTTCGTTTAGGGGGATTCGATCGATGCCACCTGTAGACGCCCAGTAGGCAATCCATATGATCATGCCGATAACCAGGATTTTGAGAGTCGTGTTCGAGGATCCTGTTGGTTGTCCCTGATAGGTCATTGGCTCCGTCCGAGATGAAGCCGGCAGAGTAGACGGCGAAGCTGATTCAATCCCGTATCAGTTGGGCCCAACGGCGCGCACTGATCCTGTAGAGGACGTGACGTCGCAATCTTTGATCTTCGACGAGGGGGTGATCGAAATCGTCTCTGGGATCGTGTGTCATGCCAAGTCGCTCCATCACGGCAGAGGATCTCTTGTTGGCGGGAATGGTGAATGAGACGATCTCGTCGAGACCAGCGTGGTCGAAGCCGAATGTCAGGACTGCCTTCGCCGACTCGGTGGCATAGCCATTTCCCCATGAATCTCTGGCCAATCGCCAACCGACTTCGACAGCTGGTGTGAATGGGGCGTCAAAACCGGGGATCCATAGACCCGTGTACCCGATCAGCTTTCTCGTGGAGGCGAGCTCGAGCGCCCACAACCCGTAGCCGTGTTCATGGAACTGATGTTCTATGCGGACGATGAAGTTGGCGGTCTCCTCGCGACTCAACGTCGAAGCGAAATACTCCATGACGACAGGGTCTGCGTTGATCGCAGCGAATCCATCGAGATCGTCATCTCGCCATCTTCGGAGGACGAGACGCTGGGTTTGAAGTTCGGGACCGGGCACCATGAACAAGAGACTACGAGAGACCGACTGGCTTCTATGGAGGTCCCCGGTCCGAGCGGAGGAATCGGATTCGCCCCGCTCCCAGCTTTGGATCAATCTGGTAACCCCATCCGTGAACCACCACGTGATGGTGGAACCAGCACAGTGTCGTGAGGTTGTCGGCATCGGTGGGACCGCCCTCGGACCACGGCACGATGTGATGGGGTTGTAGCCGATATCGGCTTGAACAGCCTTCGGCGGTACAACCACCGTCCCGGTGCATCACAAAACGACGGAGGCGCTTGGAGATGACCCGAGACCTTCGCCCAATCGACAGCGGCTCCCCATCACGAACCTTGATGACTTCCAGAGAGCCGACACATGCGATCTTGTCCAGGATTCCGGGCCCGATTGCAGTCCCGTTTTCTACTTCGATTGCCCTCTCATCGACAAAGACACTGATGAGAGGTGTGGTACCCGAACCTAGTTTGCGTTCCTCGCAGATTCGGGTGAGGGCAACAGCCCTCCGATAGCCCAAACCGGGAACAGTTCCATCGGGGAGTTGTTCGAGCAGATCGGCCTCTTCGGTGAGGACCTTGCTGACCACTGCGCCACCGTATCCGTCGAGCTGACCCCAGAGGTCCCAACGTGACTCATCGAGATTGGGCTGGAGGGTCAATCGTTGTGAAATGTGAGAATGGCGGTCGTCGACTCGGTCAGCGCGTCTGTACCTGGCCGCGATCCGGCGGAGCCCGGCAATGTCATGACCCAACAGATCGTGTTCTTGGGCCTCCTCCGGAATCCTCGAGGTTGCTTCGGCACGGTCGAACGTGATCGCGCCGGACGACAACGACCGGACCACATCGGGGGCCCCGGCGATGCGTCTCGCCGTACGGACAAGGGTTGACGCGGTTTCGTTCGACACGTCGAGACGCCCCGCCACCCATTCCGACAAGGACCTACATCCATCAGCGGTGTGCAACTGCATCGCATCGGCGACCAAAATCAACTGGAGCTGGCTCGCCCTCGACTTGGCGATCTTGGCTTCTTCTGCGAGAAGTGCCTGCTCTACCAGATCAGGTGTCAACCCTTCCATATCCAAAACGTACGGAATGGGTGGGACAGATTTGACCGAAAATCCGCCTTCCGGTCGAGAATTCTCGAGTTTTTCCGACCTAACCGATCAGTCGGCGCTCTTCGCCTCGTCGACAACGTCGTCCACGACGTCTTTGACCTTTTCACCGGCCGCTTCGACAATGTCGTGGGGCTCGTCGGCCTTGATCACGCCCTTCTCCTTGAGCTTCGGGATGATCTGATCCGCAAGTTCCGCCGCCTTGTCTTCACCCATTCGGGGGCCGAGCTTGGTCTCGATCTTGACACGAGCTTCTGACTCGCTGATTCCGTAGAACTCTTCCTTCTTCTGCATCAAGATGCGACCCGCCATGTAGAGCACACCCGCGAACACAAGGAACTTGAACATGAAACGGAACGGATGCCTCTTGGCTTCGACGTCTATCTGGTTTTCCATCTGACTACCTCCAGACCCTGACTTTACCTGGCTTCGGAAGGTGCAATTTCGCGGTCATCGTCGGAGCCCTTCACTCCCGAGGGCCGATGGCGTAGGTTCGTCCACGTTGTGATTCGGATCGCTATCGCCGGTCTGATAGCGGTGGGACTGGCGATCGGGATTTGGCTCCTTTGGCCAACTGAGGAGCCGACTGTTGGCTCTGCCACGACTGTGGCAGCAGCCTCGTCGACTTCGTCCTCACAAACCGCGTCCACACCGGGCACGACTGCCTCGGCAACCACAACCAGCACCGTCGTCGCCTCGCATGTGGTCGAGACCGTGGAGGAGGCCGAAGAGATTCTCCGGGCGCTCTGGTTTGGTTGGTTCGAAGGGATCTACAACCAGGACGTGGATCGAATCCGCGAGGTCGTGGTTCTGGAGGAACAGATCGCTTCAGCCCGGGCAGCATTTGGAGCGTCATTCACAGGGCCCCCGTCCCCTGAAGGGGTCACTTTGCTCGACTTCGAGATCCTCAGGTCTGATGAGGAATGCCTTGCCACTTGGGCGCGTCTAGATATCACAAGCTTCCGAGG
>JBAVIK010000056.1:0-2407 GCA_049686815.1 Acidimicrobiia bacterium
GCATGACGCCGGCTCGTGCCCACCACTCTCCATTGGCGAAGACGCCAGGGAGCGCCAGGGCGCCGGCCGTGCCACCTGCTAGCAGCGTAAACCCAGGCCCCACCAACCCTGCCAGCGAAATCATCCCGCCCACGATGGCGAGTCCGGCCGCCCACGTCAGCAATATGAACAGCGGGTCGGCCATGCTCTGAGGATCAAGGGGCACCATGCCATGTTCGCCGCCCCTCTCTCGGGGCGCCAAACCGGGCCAACGGCCCTAACCGGGGATTGCACCTAACCTCAAGTAGGTGTGCTCGGCTGTCGAATATGAGGGAACACCTTCCCCCACCCGAGTCGTGACTTCATGAGGCTTGCCCGCAGCGTCCTTGCGTCGATAATTCTGATATTGGCCTCTGTCACCCCGGCAATGGCGGCTGATTCGGTGGTGATAGACGGTGGCGGTTGGGGTCACGGAATTGGGATGCCCCAATACGGGGCCAAAGCGATGGCCGAACAGGGTTCTACCGCCATACAGATCCTCCAGTACTTCTATGCCGGAGCGCAGGTAGGTGAGGTCGGTGATGAGTTCACCCAGCAGGCCGAACCACTTGATATCGGGGTCGCTCAGAAGGTGACGGTGTCGACCTTCCAGGCGGTCAACAACAATGTGGAAGTCTGTCTGGGTTTGCAATGCAACACGGCAACACCGGGGCAGGTATGGAAGCTCAAGGCCGACGGATCGGGCAATTGTCAATTCGAGCGTGACGGTGTCCCAATCGACTCTCCGGCTGCATGTTCGGGTGAACTGAACTGGATCAACCAGCCCAACACCAGGGTCTACTTCCAGGAGCTGAACCGCACCTACGCACGAGGCCGGGTCCTCTTCAAACCGACGCCGGCTCAGACCGTCCCGATGCAGGTGGAAGGGGAGACATTCCATGTCATCGTCGAGGTTCCACTGGAGGAGTATCTCTTGGGGCTCGGTGAGATGCCCTCCTCTTGGCATATGGAGGCTCTGAAGGCCCAAGTGATAGCCGCCCGCACCTACGCCCTGTACAAGGCTTATGTGTATCGAAGCGATTTACGGGAATCGTGTCAGTGCCATCTCTATGGGTCAACGGCTGATCAGAGCTATCGAGGTTGGAGTACCAACTTTGGTGAGGGAGGAGCCAGTGGTGATCGATGGACAGATGCTGTCGAAGACACCGATGGAGTTGGGCTCTGGCACAGTCATCACGGATCACATCGTGCCCTCGAGGCGTACTACTACTCATCCTCAGGTGGTGCCACCGAGAACAACGAGGACATCTGGGCCGGCTCGCCATACCCGTATCTACGCTCCGTCGACGACCCGGGACCGACGTTCTGGGACCAGGAATTCTCATTCGGCCAGTTCGCGTCCATGCTTGGGTTTGACGTTGTCAAGTGGGCCGAGATCACCGAGAGGTACGTGTCTGGCAGCCCTAAGAAAATCGTTGTGCAGGGAACAAAATCGGGGTCGCCACTGGAGAAGGCCTATACCGGTAGCACTTTCAAATCGGCCCTCGGTCTGACTTCACACCACATCTTCTCAATAGAAGGATTCATCCCTCCTGGCGCCGACCGAGTAGTACTCCACGATCCGACGAGTGGGCAGTGGGTATACCGGGATCAGGGGCAGAACACCTCGATCTATTACGGAACTCCCAACGATTTCGCCTTCTTTGGGGATTGGGACTGTGACGGAACCGATACACCCGGTCTATACCGACGATCCGATGGTTACGTCTATCTGAGAAACTCCAACACCCAGGGCTTTGCGAATGTTTCGTATTTCTTCGGGGTTCCAGGCGACATACCAATAGCGGGGGATTTCAACGGTGACGGCTGTGACACGGTCTCGATATATCGTCCGTCGGCGGCACGGTTCTACGTCATCAACGAGATCGGGTCTGCAGATGGAGGTCTGGGGAATGCCGACTATTCGTTCCTGTATGGAGTTCATGGCGATGTGCCGTTCGTGGGAGACTGGAACGGTGATGGCATCGACACACCGGGTCTTCGTCGTTCTTCCAACGGTTTCGTCTATCTCCGTAACTCCAACAGCCAGGGCGTAGCCGATGTCAACTACTTCTATGGAATCAACGGCGATGTCGTCTTCTCAGGCGATTGGGACGCGGACGGTTTTGACACCGTCGGTCTCTACAGACCATCCAACGGAACCGTCTACCTCAGAAACAGCAACTCCACCGGTGTCGCCGACATCTTCTACAAAATGGGGAACTCAAAGCACAAGGCCGTCGCAGGTTCCTACTGATCGCCAGCCAGACCAGAAGATTTCAATCGTCCTTCCGGCGTTTGACGAAGAGGCGGCCCTGCCGGTCGTGATCGATGACATCAGAGCTCAACACGGCTCGGCATATGAAATCGTTGTGGTCGACGACGGATC
>JBAVIK010000057.1:0-2331 GCA_049686815.1 Acidimicrobiia bacterium
CTTTTGGAATGGCCCGATGGGCGTTTTCGAGTGGGAGCGGTTTCGCACCGGCACCCAGGACGTCGCACGAGCCATGGCCGGGAGCCCCGGTTTCACCGCCGTTGGCGGTGGAGATTCGGCTGCTGCCTTACGTCTTCTCGGCTTGGAGTCGTCGGTGAGCCATCTTTCAACCGGTGGCGGTGCGGGGTTGGAACTATTGGAGGGCCGGGTTCTTCCCGGTGTGGCAGTTCTGGAAAGATGGGCTCAATGAGTGAACGCAAACCCCTGATCGTCGGCAATTGGAAGATGAATGCCAGCCATCTCGAGGCGATCCAGATGGTGCAAAAGCTCTCCTACCGGTTGGATGCCGCTGACTACGAGCGGGTTGAAGTCGTTGTTGCACCCGCTTTCACCTCTCTCCGCTCGGTTCAGATCGTCATCGAGCAAGACCGCATGCAATTCGGGCTGGGCGCCCAGGATGCTTACTGGGAAGACAGCGGAGCGTTCACGGGAGAGATCTCGGCGGCAATGCTGGCGAAGCTGGCAGTTGACTACGTCATCGTCGGCCACAGCGAACGGAGGCAGATGTTTGGTGAGACCGATGAGATGGTCAACAAGAAATGCCGAGCTGTCCTTGCGTCACAAATGAAACCGATTGTCTGCGTCGGCGAAACGTTGGAACAGCGGGAGACCGGTGCGGCGGAGCAAATTGTCGTCGACCAGGTGAAGGCTGCGCTCACCCGGACGGATCACGGGCTTCTCAGCGATGTCGCGATTGCCTATGAGCCCGTATGGGCGATCGGTTCGGGACGAACCGCGCTGCCCGACGATGCGGGAGTGATGGCACAAATCATCCGAGAAACGGTGCTCAGCTCGGTGAACAGTGAGGTAGCGGAGAGTGTGCGGGTGCTCTACGGCGGCTCGGTGAACGCCGGCAACATCAAGGATTTCATGGCGAAACAAGATATTGATGGTGCATTGGTGGGAGGAGCGTCACTCGATCCCGACAAGTTCGCCTCGATCGTCAGGTATTGGATGTGACCCACACGCTCATACTTCTACGTCATGGTGAGTCGGAATGGAACCTCGCCAATCTGTTCACCGGGTGGACGGACGTCGGACTCACCGCGGGAGGTCGTAGCGAGGCGCGACAGGCCGGGATCCTCATGCGCGAGGAAGGTCTCGAGCCCGACAGACTCCACACTTCGGTGTTGACAAGGGCCATCGACACCGCTGACCTCGCATTGGATTCAGCAGGCTGGGTCTTGCCGACCACACGTAGCTGGCGGCTCAATGAGCGACACTATGGAGCGTTGCAGGGTCTCGACAAGAAGGAGACGGCGGCGAAATTCGGAGATGAGCAGGTTATGAAATGGCGACGCTCCTATGACGTACCACCGCCTGGGCTCGATCTCGACGATGATCGTCATCCGAGCCACGATCCTCGCTATTCGGAGCTTGATCCAAAAGACTTGCCGTCGACAGAGTGCCTCGCCGACGTTGTCGATCGCATGAGGCCGTACTGGGAAGATGTCATCGTCCCCGAGTTGGAGGAAGGGCTTACGCCGCTGGTTGTTGCCCACGGAAACTCGTTGCGTGCGCTGGTCATGGACCTCGAAGGCCTCAGCGAGGACGAGGTGGTCAATCTCAACATTCCTACGGGGATCCCGCTCGTCTATGAGTTGGATGAAGCGATGAGAACGCTGTCGCACAGGTACCTGGGTGATGCGGAAGCCGCCGCGGCCGCCGCTGAAGCCGTCGCAAAGCAAGCTGGGTAGGTGCAGGAGCACCGGACTGGTATCATTGCCAAGCCCACCCACCGGTGGGATTTCCATCGTCTGAAACAGAAAACATGAACTTTCTAGAAGCACTCGCCATCGTCGCCCAGGTGATCCTGTCGTTAGCGGTTATAGCTCTCGTCCTTCTCCACTCGGGGAAAGGCGGGGGTCTGTCTGATGTCTTTGGCGGTGGCATGTCCACCTCGAACCTGACTGGATCGACTGTGGTGGAACGAAACCTCGACCGGCTCACGGTGATAGTTGGGGTGTTGTTCGGTATCAGCACTTTTGCGCTGACCTTCGTATTGAGCTGAGCCCGGCGATACAATCGCCCGACCTCAAGACGCCTGTCGGAGTGGCGGAATTGGAAGACGCGCCAGGCTAAGGACCTGGTGGGCAGCGATGCTCGTGGAGGTTCGAGTCCTCTCTCCGACACCATTACTCCAACCCCGTATCTCGTGGCGACAGCCCAAAAGGGCTTCCTCGGCCCAGCAGCCCAGACCGAGGAAGTGCCCCTTCGGGGCCAAGCTGTCGGGAGTCTCCTTCTGATTTCAGGGAGTCATGTCCCAACAAT
>JBAVIK010000058.1:0-3683 GCA_049686815.1 Acidimicrobiia bacterium
GAGCCGGGACTCACCAGGGTGGCGACCTTGCATCATCCGGGTGAAGTCACCGTCCGCAAACCATGCTGCGTTCTTGGCGCAGGGAGCGGTGTACGAGGTGATCTCGATCTCGACATCGGGGCCGACCATGAGCCGGCTGCCCGGTGTCAGGAGATCCCAGGTCATACCTTCGAGGGTGAGGTTCTCCCCGGCCGAACCGGGTGAAATAGGGTGTCCCTCGTCTCTGAACTTCTCGATCACCTCCAAAGAGAAGAGACAGATGGCCCTCTCTTCTCCACCATGGTGGACATCGTCGTTCTGTGAATCGCCGACGATTCCGGTGGAGGTGACTTCCGCACTCTTTATTGGCCTTTTGGGGACGCCTCCGTTGGAGATGTTGATCTGATAGAGACTTGGCATTCCGACAGGGTAGGCCAGGTCAGGAGACCGAAACTCAATAGACAAAGGTAGTCTCAACACATGGACGGATCCCTCCTCCAATCGGTTCCCAACGTCTCGGAATCTCTACTAGCGGAGCTTGCCGATCGGGCAGATGTAGCTGCCGGTGGCCCTTGGATCTCCGTGCTCAGCCCCTTCACCGAGCAAGAACTCGGCTCAGTACCCGAGGCTGCGGTGGAAGATGTCAGTCGAGCTGTCGAGAGGGCTCGTCTTGCCCAGAAGTCGTGGTCCGCCACCCCGGTCAAGCGGAGGGTTGCGGTCATGTCCCGATTTCACGACTTGCTTCTCGATCACGCCGGCGTTGCTATGGATCTGATCCAATTGGAAGCGGGCAAGGCACGAGTACCGGCCCTCGAAGAGGTCTACGACACAATTGCCACCACGCGCTATTACATGAATGTCGGTCCGGGGCTGCTCAAGAGGAAGCGTCGTGCGGTTTCGGTACCTGGGACCACAACCGCCTACGAGTACCGGCATCCGGTGGGCGTCGTCGGCAACATCACTCCCTGGAACTTCCCGTTCACACTGGCGATTTCGGACATTGTCGCGGCACTACTCGCCGGCAACTCAGTCATCCTCAAACCTGACGAAAAGACCCCTTATTCGGCTCTCCTCGGGGCAAACCTGTTCGACGAGGCAGGTCTACCAGAGGGTGTTCTCCAAGTCCTTCCCGGGTATGGGGAGAAGATTGGTGCCACTCTGGCCTCCCAGGTCGATTTCATTGCGTTCACCGGTTCAACCGAAGTGGGAAGGGAACTTGCCTCATTGGCAGGACAGAGGTTGATTGGCTCTTCGATGGAGCTGGGAGGCAAGAATGCCGCAATTGTGCTCGCCGACGCCGACTTGTCGATCACGATCCCCGGCATCGCCCGCGCCGTATACGCCAATGGAGGCCAATTGTGTATTGCCGCCGAGCGCATCTATGTCGACGAATGCATTCGAGAAGCATTCACGGATCGATTTGTTGAACACACCCGCTCCTTGGAGATCACCGCCGCGTTCGATTTCTCCTCCGCCATGAGTGCGATGATCAACCGAGATCATCTCGACAATGTCCATTCCCACGTGGAGGAAGCCGTTTCGGCGGGTGCCACCCTCCTCACAGGCGGAAAGCCTCGTCTTGATGTAGGCCCGCTCTTCTATGAGCCCACGATCCTGACCGACGTCGACGAGACGATGGCGTTGTGTCGTGGCGAGACGTTCGGGCCGGTCGTCTCCATATATGGGTTCTCCGATGTGGAGGTGGCCATTGAACAGGCAAATGACTCTCACCTGGGCTTGAACTTCAGCGTATGGACATCGGACACCAGGCGCGGGGTAGAGATCGCGGCTCGCCTGGAGGCGGGAACCGTTGGGGTGAACGACGGTTACGCCGCCACCTGGTCCAGCCTCGATGCCCCGATGGGTGGCATGAAGGCATCGGGTGTCTCCCGCCGCCACGGCAGCACCGGCTTGTTGAAGTTCACCGAAGCACAGACAGTTGCCGTTCAACGATGGATACCGGCCTTTGCCCCTCCTTTCGGGATCTCCTACGAGCGATATGAGAAGCTGCTCGGCCCGCTTCTGAGAATCCTCAAGAGAACCCCGTTCTACAAGTAGACCTGAGGTGTCGAGGAAGAACCTGGGGTCGCAATCTGCTATTGCGCGGAATGCAGCTTTCCGGGTCAACGCGATGATCAGGGGCGGTGTCACCGTGGTCCTGCTTCTCTTGGTTGCAGCCTGTTCCAACGTTGACCGAGAGCGGGTGGTGGTCTCAGCTGCTTCGTCGCTGACGGATGTGTTTGTGGAGCTTGAGGAGACGTATGAGTCCTCCCACCCTGACGTAGATGTTGTGCTCAACTTCGGCGGTTCCTCGTTGTTGCGGGAGCAGTTGCTTTCAGGCGCACCCGTCGATGTGTTTGCATCCGCCAGCATGGAGATCATGGGCGAGATCGAAGAGGCGGGTCTGGTCGACGGTGACTCCATCGCGTTCGCCTCGAACGAGCTTCAGATCGCGGTCCCCCCGGGTAATCCGGCCGATGTCACGGGTTTGGAAGACTTCGGTCGAGACGACGTGTTCATGGGTTTGTGTGAGCGCCAGGTTCCTTGCGGAGCATTGGCCCGCGAGGTCCTCTCCCGCGCAGGGGTGGTCCCGACGCTGGCGACTGAGGAGCCCAACGTTCGCGCCTTGCTGACCAAGGTTGCAACCGGGGAACTGGATGGGGGCATCGTCTATCGAACCGACGTCCTCGCTTCATCCGACGTCACCGGGGTCGACATCCCTTCAGAGCTCAACCGAACCGCGACCTATCCGATCGCTGTGATACTGGAGGGCCCGAATCGGGATTCGGGCCGCAGTTTCGTCGAGTTCGTACTGTCCGACGACGGTCGTGAGGTGTTGGCACGTCACGGTTTCGGCACTCCATGAGCCGAAGAAAGGCCCCGATCGGGATCCTGTTCCTTGCCGCCACGGCCGTTGTGTTCTTTTTGATCCCACTCGTCGGTCTTCTGGCTCGGGCGCCATGGTCACAGTTGGGAACCCTGCTCACCGGTGAAGTGGTGGGAGACGCGTTGCTGCTGTCTCTGGTCGCTTCGTTGGCTGCGGTTGTGATCTCCGCGATCCTTGGCGTTCCCCTTGCTTGGCTGCTGGCCCGGGTCGACTTCCGGGGTCGCGCCCTGGTGCGAGGCCTCGTGTTGCTTCCCCTCGTGCTGCCGCCTGTCGTGGGTGGGGCAGCCCTGCTCTTCTCACTGGGACGACGGGGTGTGATCGGGGAGCCACTGTACGAGGCAACGGGCTTGGTATTGCCCTTCTCGATGACGGGAGTGATCATCGCCGTCACGTTCGTCTCGATGCCGTTTCTCGTCATAACAGTCGAAGCGGCTCTGAGGAACCTCGATACTCGCTACGAGTTGGCAGCCGCTTCGCTCGGGGCAAGAAGATGGACGATCCTCCGCCGGGTCAGTCTTCCAATGATCGGACCATCACTGATAGCGGGGCTAGTCCTGACCTGGGCCAGGGCGATTGGTGAGTTCGGGGCGACCGTGGCATTTGCCGGGAATCTCCAAGGGGAGACACAGACCCTCCCGCTGGCAGTTTTCGTTTCGCTCGAGGCCGATCGCGACACCGCTATTGCCATCAGCCTTCTGTTGGTGGTCGTTTCGCTGACGGTGCTTGTTGTCCTACGGGACCGATGGCTGAGGGCATGAGCGGGCTCAAAGGCGACATCGTGATCAACCGCCCAGACGGCTTCAGGCTGGAATTGGAG
>JBAVIK010000059.1:0-10180 GCA_049686815.1 Acidimicrobiia bacterium
GAAACGGGATGGGAGAACGGAGGCGAAGCTGTTCGACGGCGCAACGGTGCTCTTTGCCGACATGGTCGGTTTCACCGAGCTGGCACAACATTCGGAGCCCAACGAACTGGTGTCGAGACTGAACGAGATCTTCACCGCGTTCGACGCGATAGCCCAAAAGCACGACATCGAGAAGATCCGCACCATCGGTGACGCTTTCATGGCGGCTTCCGGTGTGCCTTTGGAGCTCGAGGATCACGCCGAGCGCGTGGCCCGTGGGGCGCTGGAAATGAGCAGATTCGTCATGGGAGTAGACGGTGTGGCTTTCCGGTTCGGGATCAGCTCGGGCCCGCTCGTCGCTGGGGTGGTCGGAACCTCGAAGTTCCAATACGACATTTGGGGGGACACGGTGAACACCGCTAGTCGGATGGAGTCGTCAGCCGAACCGGGGAGAATCCAGCTCTCGGACTCAACCCATCGTTTGATCGGAGATCGATTCGATTGTGAGCCGCGAGGCACACTGGATATCAAAGGCAAAGGCACAATGCGAACCTGGTACTTGCTCGGCGAGCGAACCATCGCCTAGTCCAGTGGTGTCCTTTCGTCGAGAAATCGAACGACGGCGCCCCCGTCACCAGTCATTGGCAATCCGCTTCTAGGCTCCGAACAATGGAAGAGCTCCCGGATGGGTTTGTCACCTTTCTCTTCACCGATGTGGAGGGCAGCACACGTCTATGGGAAGAAACACCCGATTCGATGATGACGGGGTTGGGTCTCCATGATGCATTGATCACTGCAGCGGTCGAAGCCCACGGAGGGGTGCCGGTGAAGGCGCGAGGCGAGGGTGACAGCCACTTTGTGGTGTTTCGGTCGGCAATCGACGCTGTGCGTGGCTCGACAGAAATGCAGCAAAGGCTTGCCGAAGTGGATTGGCCGACTCCGAGACCCGTGCGGGTGCGGGCGTCGTTGCATACCGGGGCAGCAGAATTGGTTCTTGGGGATTACTACGGCCCAGCAGTCAATCGGGCAGCACGATTGCGTGCGATTGCTCACGGCGGCCAGATCCTGTGTTCCGGTTCTACTTTCGAACTGGTGCAGGATCATCTGCCCGAAGGGGTGACGGTTTCGGACCTGGGCATCCACAGGTTGAAGGATCTGACTCGTCCCGAGCATGTCTTCCAGTTGAACATCAGTGGCCTAGAGAACTCATTTCCGCCGTTGAATTCGCTGGATGCTGTTGCCAACAACCTTCCGGAACAGCTGACCGAGCTGATCGGCCGGGAAAGCGAACTCGCCGAACTCAAAAAGCTGTTGACCGAAACTCGTCTGTTGACCGTTCTGGCTCCGGGGGGAACAGGCAAGACCCGATTGGCTATCCAGGCGGCCGCTGATCTCGCCAGCGAATACCCCGATGGGGTGTTCTTCATTGCTTTGGCCGATCTCTCCACGAGCGGCGACATACTGCAGGCGGTAGCCGAGGGAGTTGGCGCTGCGTTTTCATCCGACGATGACCCACAAACCCAGCTACTCGAGTATCTGAGTTCCAGACAACAGCTCTTGGTGTTCGACAACTTCGAGCACTTGACCGACGCAACACGGATCGTCTCGGAGATCCTTCTTGCTGCGCCACGAGTGAGGGTGATCGCCACGTCGCGTTCCAAGCTCAACCTGACCGGAGAAGCGGTCATGCCGCTACTCGGGTTGGGCACCAGCTGGGATACCCCCGAGACGGCCCTGCAGACCAGTGGGATGCGCTTGTTTCTCGATGCGGCGCATCAAGCAAATCCGGGGATGAGGATCGAAACCAGCGACCTGGAGCCTCTCTCGGAGATCCTTCGTCTCACCGGGGGAATGCCTCTGGCCATTCTCCTGGCGGCGGCGTGGGTTGACGTCTTGTCCGTCTCCGACATCGCGGCAGAAATTGCCAAGAGCCTCGACTTCCTCGAGACCTCACTGGGGGATGTGCCGGATCGGCACCGCAGCATTCGGGCTGTGTTCGACTACAGCTGGGGTCTTCTCAACAAAGCTGAGAAGGATGCGTTTGCGGCCCTCTCGGTTTTTCGGGGCGGTTTCACCCGGGAAGCGGCCGAAGCGGTTGCCGGAGCCTCGTTGCGGGACCTCGCCAACCTTGCGAATAAGACCCTGGTGGCGCCGAATCCTGGCACTGGCAGGTTTTCGATTCATGAACTCCTACGGCAATACGCCGAAGCTGAGCTGGCCAAGCTCCCTGCGCGAGATCGCACCGTTCGTGATTGCCACGCCGACTATTACGCCGAACTCTGCGAAGACGCCGTCGCGTTGTTCACTGTGGGCGATCAGATCGGAGGATTGGCGACAATCGAACAAGATCTCGACAACATCAGGCCCGCGTGGCGCCATCAGGTCGCAACCGGCAACGGAGCAGGGATCGACAAGATGGTGGTGGGACTCTGGCTGATCCACGAGAGTCGTGGGTGGAATCAGGCGGGACTGGCCCTGTTTGGTGAGGCGTTGAGTGCCCTGGGAGATGACATGAGTGACCCGGCATCGGGGGGTTCACGTGCCTTCGTCATGGCTATGCATGGGGTCTTCGCGTCGATGCTGGGCCAAGTAGAGGCAGGCGCCGTCGAGGTCGCGACTGCATTCGACGAGTTGGCCGTCGCGGCGAACCCTGAAACGCGGTCCATCGCCGGAATGCTGAAGGCGCAGACACAGATCTATCTGGGACGATTCGCCGAGGGAGCAGTCATCGTCGACAAGGTAATTATGCAGGCGGAATCGGAGGCTGATTGGTCCGCTGGTCGCTTCTGGGTCGCTGCAATGAAGAATCTTCGAGCTTTCATCGCGCTCAGACTGGGTGAGCCCGAAATGGCCATGCGGCTTCTCGACGAAAGCCGGATAGTGCTCGAGCCGCTCGACGACCTCTTCTACATGACCTGGAATCTCGGGCACCGCGGCAGGATGGCCAAAAGGTCGGGGCGGCTCGATGACGCCCTCGACCTCTTTACCCAGTCGGCTGCGCGGGCCACTCGCATCGGTTTTCCAAGGGCTATGCAGGTTTCGCTGATGGGTTTGGGTGAGACCAATATCGCTGTAGGCAATCTGGCGGCAGCCGAGGCGGCATATGTGGAAAGCCTGCGCGTGGCGGAACGGACGGGCATGGTGCTGGAAATGCTGGCGACCCTGGTGAGAATTGCCCAAGTGTTCTCGGCCAGCGGAAGATCGAGTGAAGCCGCGCAGATTCTCGCCACGGTGATTGCGGACCCGGCAAGCAGCCGCGAAATGCTCATCGAGAGCAAACCGATCGCGGATGTGGCCTCAGCTGAGCTCGAGGCGCTGCGAAATTCGATGGTACCCGGGGACTACCAACGAGCTCTTGAGGACGCCACGTCGATGGCCTATCGAACCGTGGCCAAGGATCTAATCGACTCGTTCAGCTAATGGTCGCTATCCGGCGCAGCTGGCGGCGAGGGCCGCCCGCAACCCAAACGAGCGGAAGGGCACCTCATAGATTCATGAGCGGTTATGGCTCCTCGGTTCGGAACTCGATCGAGGAGACGAACTCTTGGATTTCGCTTCTGAGGGTTGGGTATCGCGGGTTGGTCAGTCCCACGATTACCAGTCGGGAACCCTGTGAGTTTGGTGGATCAACCACCCAAACGTCGACGGCGTCCCCGATCGAGTACTTGAGCCACAACGCGCCCAGGACCCCTGCTTTCCAATTGTAGAAATAGCCCGGGTCGCACCCTTCGTCGGCTGCTATCTCCAGCTGCACGTGGAGGGCAGGCTGACCGCCGACAACCACGTCATCCGGCCCCGAGACCAGGGTCAACCCTGGGGCTTGGGCTACTGCCCGGGCCAGACTGTCAAAAGACTTCGTGCCGTAGAACCCCGGGACCAATCCACAGTTGGTGGCGTTCTTATTGTTCGGGTAGGCAACCCAGTAGACGATCCCCTCTGCGGCCTGTGGTCCCGTCTGGCTCTTCTGCAGACGGAAACCGCCCGACAACTCCCATCCAGGCTCCGGCTTGGTGTATCTGAAATTTACGGGTTCTGCGGGCGGCTCGACCGAGGTTTCCGGTTCAGTGCTGCCAGGGAAGGGCTGGGTGGTTACGTCCGGATCGAACGAATCGCCGACCTGCCGAGGGCCGCCGCCCGTCAAGGCAATCAGGCCCCAGGCGAGCAGAACAACAAGAGCACTGGCCGCCAGTCCGCGCAGCCGCCAGCCGCTTCGGGGCCCCTTCGCGTCGCTGGGAGCGGCGACGATGACGTAGTCCCTTTCGACGATGTCGCTGATGTCCACTGGTTTCACCGCATGTTCGAGGTAGTCCTGCAGATCGGTTCTGAGATCATCCATGGCTTCTGACCCCCAAGGCCGCCCGAAGTTTGGAGAGACCACGGTCACGGTGCCGACGAATTGTCGAGCGATCAACTCCGATGAGCTCCGCGGCCTCACTTTCGCTCCAACCCAAGACATGAATCAGCACTACAGCGACTCGTTGGGCCGGACTCAGCGATTCGAGCGCCTTGGGCAGCCCCGGCTCGATATCAGGAATTCCGAGCGCAGCAACCGTCGGGAACTTTGGAGCCGTGCGTCGATACCGGCGCGCTTTGGACTGGCCAACTCTGAACAGAAAACCCCCAGGATTGTCCATCCCACGCACGCTCGACCAGTTTTCCCACGCGTACGTCAAGGCGTCGGCAGTCGACTCGTGACCGACTTCGATTCCATATGCAGCCGCCAGGGCATAGGAGAGACGCGGCTGAATCGTGCGGAAGAAGTCGGCGAATCCTTCATCATCGACATCGCGACTGCTCAATCGTTCCTCACACTCAGATAGACCATCAGAGCCACCAATCTGGTGACAAGAAAAACCGGCAATTGCTCGTGCGGTGACACCGCGGCGCTCAAACGAGGTCAAGCCAGACAAAAGGTACCCCTACCGGGTCTCGACCTGCCTGCTCTGCCGTGGGAACAAGCCCGGGCCGCGCCCACCGACCCGTACTCAGATCTCCCGAACAGAAGAGATTCGTCGACAAGCAGTTGGCCTCCCCTAAAGAGGTCGAACGGCTTGGGACATCCGGTCGGGTCAGGTAAACGAGCCTCCGTTAGGACTCACTCCGCGCATGCATGTAGACGATCAGCTGACCGGTGTGGTACCACTCATGCGCCGCTAGGTTCCTCAGAATCTCGCTGCGAGGGCAGGCTTCGAGACGAAGCGCCTCCCACCACTTTTCAGGGCATGGCACCAGCTCCTCCAACCCTTCCTCATCCAACGAGTCGATGTAGAGCAGCGTCTGCTCGCGCAAAGTCGCGAAGACGGAGCGTATTTCGGCGAGGGTCGCGGTCTCTTCGAAAGCGTCAGGATCATCGTCTGGCCAATCCCCGCTTTGTAGCCAGGCGATCAGCTCCTTTTCCTTGTTCGCCATCTCGTTGAGAAGACCGGCTACCGACGGCAGGTCGTCGGCGGGGCGTCGAGACAAGTCGGCGTCGGTCAACTCCTCGAGTACTTCGACGAAGTCCTGGCGCACGTACAGCAGACGCGCTTTGAGTAAGTCGTGCGTCCTGATGTCGGCGATCCTACGACTTCCCTCATCTCTCGAAAGCCCGAACCATTTCACAGCCCTGAATCGGTGCGGTTGGGACCATCTTCGTAGCCTGATCCTGGAGCCCCACCTGTAGTCTGGCCGCCGATCGTTGCCGCGGATAGGAGCATCGCGCCATGGGACTAGAAGACTTCCGCAGAGAGCCTCTCCTGTTCGGACCGTCGCCGATTCACCCTCTCCCCCGACTTTCTGAGGCTCTGGGCGGTCAGGTCGAGATCTGGGCCAAACGTGAGGACTGCAACTCGGGCATCGCCTTCGGGGGCAACAAGGTTCGGAAGTTGGAGTATCTCGCAGCTGATGCCATCGATTCTGGCTGTGACACCTTGGTGTCGATTGGTGGGATTCAGTCCAACCACACTCGCCAGGTGACCGGGGTCGCTCGCAAACTCGGGCTCGAAGCGGTAACCGTCCAGGAGGGATGGGTTGACTACAACGACATGGCCTACGACAAGGTCGGCAACATCCAGCTGACTCGGATCATGGGGGGTGACGTCCGTATCGACCCCGCTGGATTCGACATCGGTATTCGTGACTCGTGGCAGCGTGCGCTCGACTCCGTCGAGGCGGCGGGAGGCAGGCCGTATGCAATTCCTGCGGGTGCGTCGGATCACCCGCTCGGCGGACTCGGGTTCGCCAATTGGGCCGTCGAAGTCGCACAACAAGAAGCCGCCCTCGGAACCTTCTTCGACACGATCGTCGTGTGCACCGTCACCGGGTCTACCCACGCTGGGATGATTGCTGGTTTCGCTCTCGAGGATCGCAACGACCGCAAGGTCGTCGGGATTGACGCCTCAGCGACGCTGGGCCAAACCACCGACCAGGTCCGACGGATCGCCACACAGACCGCAGAAACGATCGGCGTTGATCGACCCCTCCGCGAGGATGAGGTCACAATCGTCGCCGGGTACGAAGGACCCGCCTATGGAATACCAGACAGGTCGACGGTCGAGGCCATTCACCTCGCAGCTCGAACGGAGGGGATGCTGACTGATCCCGTCTATGAAGGAAAGTCGATGGCAGGGGTTATCGGGATGATTCGAACCGGCGAGATTCCGCCAGGGTCACGTGTCCTCTATGCACACCTTGGCGGGCAGCCCGCCCTCCCCGCTTACGCAGGCTTTCCCGGGCTCGGTTCTCCCGAACGCGAGCTCTCGCACTGAGAGCCTTGTGAACGCTCCGACACTCATGATGACAGCGCTGACGAGAGCAAGGGCAACGGCGAATTGGAAGTGTTAGGCGTTAGTGCTCCAACGTGATCTACAAAGGATCGCGAGTGGGGCCCAACCAAGGTCGTCACTACTTCTACTCTTGCACTTCCCAAAGCGAGGTCCACGTAGCCAATGACGAAAGCGGAGAAGTGGCGCACCTTGGCGCGGGTCGTGGCGGTCACGGTCCCGATAGGGACACTGATCGGGGTGGGGCTCGGCTGGCTCATCGGTGGCACGGGAGCGTCGACGGCAGCGGGAGCCCTAATCGGTTTCTTGATCACTGTGGGAATTGTCGCCTTCGATGTGAGCTGGGCGCTTGGGCTCATTCCCCGTCGCTGGCGAGAAGCTCCCTTTCTGGTGGTGCTCGTCACACGGAGTCTCGTGTGGCTGGCGGTCATCACGGTTGGGATCGGCCTGCCGCTCCTCACCGTTGCTGGCCTGTCGTTTGCGGACGTGGTGGATCAGCAGTTCGTCGCTACCGTCGCCGTGACCTTCCTCGTCACCTTGTTGTTCAACTTCGTGGGCCAGATCAACCGGCTTCTGGGTCGCCGGGTTCTCCTGCGTCTGATTCTCGGCCGCTACCACCGGCCCCGGGACGAAGTCCGGGTCTTCCTGCTCATCGACCTTCGCAGATCCACTCAGATCGCCGAACAGCTAGGAAACCTTCGCTATCACGCATTCCTGAAACAGTTCATCAGCGACGTCACGGGGAGCGTGGTGCGTTACCGCGGTGAGGTGCACCGTTATGTGGGTGACCAGGTGATCCTCACATGGACAGCAGCCGAAGGTCTCCGTAACGCCCGGTGTGTCAGGGCCATGTTTGCCATCTCCGACACCCTCGAGGCGGCCCGCACGGGGTATGAAGCCGACTTCGGCGCCGTGCCCAGCTTCTGGGCCGGTCTCCACCTCGGCCCCGTCGTTGCCGGCGAGATCGGGACCATCAAACATGAGATTGCCTTTCTCGGCGACACCCTGAATACCGCGGCGCGCATCGAACAAGCAAGCAAAGAGTTCCAGCACCAATTTGTCGCGTCTGCCCAAGTCGTTTCGGCACTCGACTTGCCCAACGACGTCGCAACCGAGAGCCTCGGCCGGATCGAACTCCGCGGAATCGAGGACTCCGTGGAACTATTCGCCATGACACGCATCACCGACGGGTCAACTACCGTCTGATTCACGGCGGATTCGCCAGTGCAACCGCCTAGGCAGCCCCGCCAGCCGGAGAATGAGATGACAGGGCTCACCCATCGGCTGAACGGTTTGGAGTTCGCCCCGGCCAGCTTGGGGGCGATATTTGGGGTGCGGTTGAGGGGTTTGAGCGTTCCAACAAATCGTCAATTTGGGGCTACGCGACAGGTTTGACTTGATCATGGGGGCGACCTGGCTGGCCACCTCACGTCGGAAGAGCAGTGGGGCGTGGATGCAGCGACCCTCACAGTCCCAGGACTCAACTGATCAGCCGGTGCGTCGGCCCTGTTGTTGATGATCTAGGCGTGCAGCGATTCGCCTCGAGCGAGAGCCAAATGCCTGGGAAGACGAATGGAGAGCCGCTTCAGTTGGCGATCGTTGGCACGTCGCTCGGTGTCACGGACCGACCATCTCGGATAACCACTTCGCGCTGGCCGTATGCAGCCACCCGAGGGTCGTGGCTGACCATCACCAATGTCAGGTCAGATGTCTCGACGATCCCAACCAACAGTTCAAGCAGCTTCTCTGCGGCCAGAGAATCCAAAGCTCCAGTCGGTTCGTCGGCGAAGACCAGCACGGGCTCATGAACGAGAGAGCGAGCCACGGCAACTCTCTGGCGCTCGCCGCCGGACATTTCGCTCGGCGTACGATCCCCCAGCTGGGGGATTCCTACTCTTTCCAGCCATTCCTGGCTGCGGTTGAGAGCCGTGACACGAGATTCACCTCCCAGCAGCAACGGGAGTGCCACGTTCTCGAGGGCGGTCAGTTCGGTGATCAACTCACCGAACTGAAACACGAAACCGAACTCCCGCCTCCGCAACAGCGTGCGTGCTGTGTTGTCGAGGTCGTCGATTCGTGCGCCGTTGAACCAGACTTCACCGGAATCGGGCGTCTGGATCCCGGCCAGGCAATGGAGAAGAGTCGATTTCCCGGACCCGCTTGGGCCGGTGATTGACACCAGTTCGCCCCTAGTCACCGATATCTGGGCATCGCGCAATGCAGGGGTTTTCCCAAAGGACTTCTCCAAATGGTGACCCGTGAGGATCGCATCGCTCACAGCGCTACCTCGTCGGCGAGCTGCCCCACCCGGTCGGCGGCCAGGTCGATCCAACGCAGATCGGCCTCGAGGTGGAACAGGGCGTGGTCGGCCAGGAGTTTGTCGGAGAGCCCACCAGATCTCTTCATCGCGGTGAGCTCACGCATTCGCTGGAGATGACGAGATCGCTGGGCATTCAGGTAGACCGCCGGGTCTCGATTCGTCAGCAGTGAAAGCACGACTTTGCTGTATAGAACCGGCTGTAGGTGCGGAGCCGGCGCCTCCGGGGTGGCCAGCCACTCCTCGGTTCTCCTAATGCCGTCACTGGTAATTGCATACAGTTTGCGATCAGGGCCGGCCTTGTGTTCCACACCGGCTGGGCGCACCAGGCCATCTCGCTCCAGCCGGCCCAGCGTTGAGTAGATCTGGCCGACATGGAGGGGCCGTGCCCGATGAAAATGATGATCGTGACGTTGCTTGAGGCCATAGCCGTGGGTGGGCGTCTCCTCAACCAGACCAAGGATCACCTGTGCCGCGTACGCCATCTCCACAACTATACACTTAGTGTATAGACTGGGAACCAATGGGAACTCTCTGGGTCGGGTGGCGGTTGTTGGTCGGCAAGGGAAGAGGCCTGCAACAGGCAACCCTGATCGCATTCGGTGTGACCATCGCATCGGCCTTTCTCTTTGCTTTGGCCGCGATACCGGGCGCCATGTCCGACCGACAGACCCGTGACGATCTGAGGGACTGGCTCACCTCAGGGGCACAGTCGGAGAACCCTCAAGACGACGGCGTCATCGCGATTGGGAACGACCGTCTCGGTGACCAGCAATGGACCCACCTTCTCGTCGCCCCCAGCAAGGATGCGACACCGATCGATGACCTACCCAGAACCGGAGAAGTTTGGACTTCTCCAGCCCTGCAGGACGCCCTCGCCGCCAATCCCGAGCTGTCCAATCGTCTAACCGGTGAGGTGGCTGGCACCATCCCGCCCAGATTCCTCCTGGAGCCAGGTGAGCTCATCTCGCTGGAAGGCGTCGACTCGGATCGAGTCACTGAGACTGGCCAGGCTCTGAGCTTGCCAACGACCTCACCACTGCAGTCCGACATAACGGTCTCCTCCGACGTCCTGCTGGTGGTCAGCATCGCCCTGATCGTCCTGGCTCTGCCGGTTGTGATA
>JBAVIK010000060.1:0-7854 GCA_049686815.1 Acidimicrobiia bacterium
TGGCTCCCTGCCAGCTGAAACCTCAGGTAGTACCGCTCATATATGAGCTGAATCCGCTCATCTTTGAGCGGATTCAGCAACCAAGAGGGGCCCTCACCACGATGAGGGCCCCTCTTCTTTCGTGGACGTCCCGACGCGGCTACCTGAACACAGCTATTCCGACCTTGCAATCCACCAGAACGGGCTGCATCTCGTCAACCGGCGTCACCGCGGGCCCGGCCCCTGGTGAAATCGATCGCCTCGAGTGTCGCGTTGAACACGAACCTCTCCCTCTTCGGTGAGGCCAGGAACCTTCCGGCAGCCATCATCGGTTCGCGAGTCTGGAGAATCTCCGACTCGACTATCGACGCCCGAGCCGTCTTCACTGCGTGAGCAATCATGATCGGAGCTACCGAGTTGTCTTCGGAAGCACCTTGAGCCAGAGCGCCGTGGAGTTCGCTTTCTGGCCCATCAAAACCCGCGATCGCAGCCTGAACACCCTCCGGGTCCTTGGCCCTGATCGCACCGAGAATCGTTTCTGCTGAGGTTGTGTGGAATGGTATGACTTCATCGGCACCGTCCCGCTGGTCGAATTGCTTCGTGAAGTTGACGAACCACACGGCGTGGTAGACGCCTCTGAGTACTTCGGGAGTGGGATCTACAGACCATGCCCAGCGCAGAGCATCGAGATAGGTCATGTTGTGGGTGACATCCAGCCATCCCCACTCATTGGTGTCGTCAGCGTCGAGATCGATGTCGAATCTGCGGAATCTCTCAGCAGCGGCCAACGATGTTGCATCAAGGATCTTCACCACGTCGACGCCTTTGCCCAGCGCAGAGTTGAGAGCTGAAAACGCCTCACCCGGGCCACCGTCGAGGATCGCCCGACGAAACTCGCTCTCGTTGAGGCCTCGCCCGTTCTGACGACTCACCATGAGCCTCAAGTCGGGTGAATCGCTGTCCCACGCCCTGAGAAACTTCCGCATATACGGGAGCCGGTCATATCTCGTGGCGTAGATCATGTTGGGAACCAGCGGGCTCAGCACCGTGTCGGCATGTTCCCACCCGATCGTCTCGAGCATCTCAAAAGACTTCTGGGCGTAGATCATCGGATGGCCGTAACCGAGGAAGTGATCTGTGACGGCCGACAGGAGGGCATGCCTGATCTTGGAGGCCGACACCCCGACCGCGATCAGACCTCTCAGCAGGGCCTCCGCGGCTTCGTGCTGTTCGGCGTCGACCAACTCTGGGTAGGCCAACAGGGCATCCTCGACAGACCCGTAATCTGCGGCTGGGTCAACGGGATCCGGGCGGGAGCGAAATGGCCGACGAACTTCGGTCTGAGAGATGACCGACATCCCTTGAACCACCGGAAGGGCTTGAAGCTCCCCTTCGAACAGAGAAGCCAGATTGAGACAGTCGGTGAGCGTCGCCAGCGAGTGATTCCAGCCGTACTCCATGCGGGGAGCTCCGTAGTTGACACCCTCTTTGACGACTTCTGCAAGTGGAGTCCCCAACTGCCTGAGACGCATCGTGTCCCGGGCCAGCCGACCCACATCAACATCACCCATCGCCTCGATGAGTGATTGGAATAGCTGTGGTGCAACGATTTCAGCTGCCGGATCGGTGACGTCGACGAATATCTGGCCGCCTCTCACCTCGATCGGGTAGCTCCGAACGGCCTCGCCACCAAAGCTACAGACGCCACCTTCGTCTAGCTCGAACTTCCAGTTGTGCCAGGCACACGTGAGCTGGTCACCTTTGAGGTCACCCTGCAACAGCGCGTACCCCTGGTGGGGACATCGGTTGTCAACCGCATAGATCGCCCGCTCTGTCCGAAAGAGAGCAATTCGCTTGTCATAGTGCCGAATGAGCTTCCGAGCTCCCACAGCTAGCTGATCAGCTCCGATCGCGGGTATCCATTCTCCCTTGGAGTCAGTCATGGGTGGAAACCTACAACTTCAACCTATCTTGAAGTCAAGAGATATAGTTCGGTGGTCGTGGACAATCTGACTATCGGAGAATTGGCAGACCGGTCGGGCGTAGCCACGTCAGCTCTTCGATTCTACGAATCAAGGGGCCTCATCGAATCGGAGCGGACCGACGGCAACCAGAGACGGTTCACTCGTGCGACGCTGAGACGAGTGGCTCTCATCCGCGCCGGTCAGGAGGTTGGGCTCACGCTGTCCGAGTTGGGTGAAGCACTTGAGACGCTGCCTCATGGCAGGACTCCGACCAAGTCCGACTGGCAACGTCTCTCCAGATCATGGCGCAGTCAACTCGATACCCAAATCGAGGAACTCATAGCGCTGCGCGACGAGTTGACCGATTGCATTGGATGTGGCTGCCTTTCGCTGAAGTCCTGTGCGATTTTCAACCCGGGGGATGCCGCCTCCGATCTCGGCAGTGGACCGAGGTTCCTACTTGGGGACGATCGCGAGGAGATGGTCAAACAGTGAGTGGCGCCGTATCGGCCTGAAGGGCATTTGCCGACGTCAGGACAAATGTGATCCAGAGCGCGTCAGCAAGAGCGAGATGTACGAGTTGCATCCATACGGGCACACCGATCAGGACGCTCAGGGCACCGGTGATCAACATGAGACCGACCAACACCGGCAGGGCGCGTGCAAATCGGGTTGTGGCCAGTTGACCCTGGCTCGATGCCCACCAACCAAGGGTCGCGGCTACCACTGCCAGAATTGGATGGACGACTCGCAGCCTCGTCAGAAAATGGGCTCCCGATGAGAAATCGGCTGCGACGCCCTCCCCTGGAAAGAGGGTGTCGGCGAGCGCCGTCACCGCACCAGAAGCGGCAATGAGGATCAACGCTGCCGCCCCGATGACCACCGCTCTGGTCACGGACGGTCTGGCCTTCCAATCGAGACGCCCACCCCCGGAGAGCCAGAACGCGGTAAGGGCCAAAGCCGCCAGTAAGAGAAATGTGTTCGCAAGATGAAGTGGCACCGCGACTGCGCGTGCGATGGACGAATCGTCTGCCACCCACTCGGACAGAACGATCATCGCTCCTATGAGTGCTTCGCCCAGTATCGCCACCAAAGACAAGGCGGCACCCGTCCTGGCAACTTGACCCTTACTCGTCTTCCGGAAAACCCAAACGACAAGCGCCAGAACCAGGAGCAAGCCAACCCCACTGGCCGCACGATGGGTGAACTCCACGGCTGTCGCTCCCTCGAGTGCTGGGATCGCCTCTCCTTGACAGGTGGGCCACGATCGTCCGCACCCGGCACCGCTTCCGGTTGCCCGGACCACAGCGCCGAGAAGTATCACCCCAACGGTGAACACCAGGACAAACCACGCATAGCGAGCAAGGGCCGTCATGGAGGAAAGAATAGGAACTGGAGAATTCTTCGGATTCGGTATGCCAACATCCGAACATGGCGGCGTATCTCCCGACAGCCCCACGGCTGCTGATCATGGCCGACACCTCCGCTTCTTATTGGTTTGCCGGCCTCCTCACTGCGGTCGCCATTGTGATCGTGGTTGCAGTAATGCTCACTACCACAGAGACCAAAGACAACCGGAGGCCCTAACGTCTCGGTTCGATGGAGGTCTTCGAAGACATAGTCGAGACAATCGGCAACACACCTCTCGTACGTCTGTCCCGTCTCCATCCGCCCGGCAATCTCGTCGCCAAGCTCGAATTCATGAATCCGGGCGGATCGATAAAGGAGCGAATAGCCGCATCGATGATCGACCGCGCCGAACAGGATGGCTTGCTCAAACCTGGCGGCACGATCGTCGAGCCGACCTCGGGGAACACCGGAGTTGGGTTGGCCCTCGTCGCCGCCGTTCGCGGCTACCGGGTCATTTGCACGGTGCCAGACAAGGTCTCCAAAGAGAAGCAAGACCTCCTTCGGGCGTATGGAGTCGAGGTGATCGTCACACCGACCGAGTACGGGCCGGACCATCCCGATTCGTATTACGCGGTCGCCAGACGTCTCGCCGGCGAGATCGAAGGAGCTTTTCACCCCGATCAGTACCGGAACCTGGCGAATCCGGCTGCCCACTATGAGACGACGGGGCCCGAGATCTGGCGTCAAACCAAAGGGCAAGTCGACGTCCTGGTTGCCGGCGTTGGAACCGGTGGATCTATCTCAGGTACGGGTCGTTACTTGAAGGAGCAGAAGCCAGATGTCGAAATCGTCGGCGCCGACCCCACCGGCTCGATCTATACGGCCGGCCCCAACGATGAAATACATCAATATCTGGTCGAGGGGGTCGGTGAGGACTTCTACCCGGACACGGTCGATCTCGACCTGATCGACCGATTCATCAGGTTCGACGATTCGGCCTCATTCGCCATGACGCGGAGACTTGCCAGAGAAGAAGGACTGTTGACCGGCGGCTCCGGTGGCCTTGCAGTCGCCGCCGCGCTCCAGGTGGCAGACGAAAGAGAGAACCGGCTAGTGGTGGTGCTGATACCGGACTCAGGGCGCGGCTACCTATCCAAGATTTTCAATGACGACTGGATGGATGAGCAGGGGTTCAAAAAGTAGGAAGCTCCCGCCATTACGACGGGAGCTTCGAGAATCGGCACTGGTGTTTCTCGACATGCGCCGCGGGTGGACAAATTCCACGGTCACCAGAGCCGGGTGGTCCGGGTTTGAAGTCGCCACCATGTCACGAGGACGAGTAGCGCCTCCGGTAGTCAGCGCTACTCAGCGCCCGACCACCTCCAGAGTCCAAGAACTTTCATACAACTTCGGACCACCTCCTTTCTCTGGTAGCTGAAGTTTGCCACACGGCACGTCATGTGTCAGCCAATATTTGGATTGAGTAGGATGCCGCTCGATCTACCAGGGGATTCGCATTTGAAGACTGCCCGAACTCGTCTGCTCGCCGTCGTTCTCGTTGTGGCGTCTGTGATTGGAGCATGTTCTTCGTCGACTGTCTCCGAACAGATCCTGGAAGGTCAAGAAGGTGTCGCCGACGTGCAGATCGACGAAGAAGACGGTTCGATTGAGGTCGAGACCGACGAGGGCGACAAGATTGCGATCGGCACGGGCGAGGTCCCCGATGGATTCCCCATCGAGATTCCTTCTGGGGGCGAGCTGGCTTCGGTCCTCGAGATCGCCGGCGCCGACTCGGTGACCATCGTTTACCCACTCTCGGAGTACGACTCCCTGGTGTCCTTCTACGAAGGGGTCGTAAGCGGAGGCGACGAACTGAACAAATACGAGTCGTCGGATCCGAGGACTGTCAACTGGAACTACGTCGTCGGGGACGTCTTCTACAGCGTGACGGTGGCCGAGGGTGATGGTGAAGTTGTCGTCGGTTTGGCAGTGACCCAGGGCTAAAGCCTGAGGTTCCCAAAGAACTGATCCCACCACTCGCCCAATGCGCCGAGGCTTTCAGTGATGGCCCACAACAACGCGATGCCCAGGGCAACCAGGGCGACGATGGTTGCCAGGTTTCGCACCCGGTAGAGCTGACGTTGTGTCCGGTCCTCCATATAGGAGGGCTCGTAGACCGGCGGAAATGCCGTGGTGGTCTGATATGGCGCAGGAGGTGCCACATAGCCGGGGGCGTAGCCGGTTGACCCATTGCTTGCGGCGATTGAATCGCCGTCGTCTTCAGGTTCGTCGACTTGGCCCTCATCTGTCGGGCCGTGGGACTCTTCTTCGGCCTCCACAGCCGGATCCCGATCGCCCTCGGCCTCATCGGTGCTTGTGACGTCGGCGACGGAATCCCCATCCTCCTCAGCGAGCAGCCTGTCGGAGGGCTCACCGGGCGAGGGTCGCAGGGTGGCCAGGGCCTGTTCCATGGTGGGGCTGGTCTCTACCTCCGGAATAGCTTGACCAGCCTTTTCGAACATGGTCCGTTCGTCGACACCCAGGACCGCCGACAGAGCAGTGAGGACGGCGGCGTCGTTCGGCTGGGTCTGGTCTCTCTCCCAGGAGCGAACGGTCGTCGCTGATCGACCGACTAGCTCACCAAGCTTGGCCTGACTCAACCCAAGCTTGGTGCGCCGGTATCGCACGGTGCGTCCGAAGGTTCTCTCAGGCATGCACCAGAAATGCTATCGGGAAACCAGAAGTTCCCGCACCACCTCGCAAACCTCAGGTAGTACGTATCAAATACGGTCGGGATCCGCTGATCTTTGACCACACCTAGTCTGCGGATCATCCACCCCTGGAGGCGTCCGGACGCCTGGTGGGTCCCCCGGTCTTCAAAACCGGTGAGAGGCAGACTCTGTCTCTGGCGGGTTCGATTCCCGTCCGCCTCCGCCACGCTTGTGACCAGGTGATTTGAGTTATTGGCGCATGTGAAGGTGTAGCTTCGCTCACATGGCTACGACAACGAATGAAGTGAAAGACTACTCACCAAGCATCAGCGGCACCCCGTGGGGCAACGCGTACGGAGGCATCACCCTTGAACTCTCCGACGGCAACCGGGCACTCCTCCATTTCGTGCGAGACGGGAATGACCTCCCCGACAACAGCAGGACGGTCGCAAACAACGGTTGGACGATTTACAGCGGGTGGTTCCGGGAACGAGCGTTCGCCGATGTCCTCGACATACTGCGGAACGAGAAGCCGGTTTGGTTCAACTGGACCGAGCTATCGGACGGGCGCATGGCTTCGTCGGTCAGCGCACGGAGAGAGCCAACAGGCGAGGGCGAAGACATCCACTAGGGCTGTCCGTTTCCTCTGTACAACGAACCTAGATGGGATCGATCATCGACCAGCGTTGGCATGCCTTCTTCGCCACAGTTGGCTCAGCGACACCGATGATGGTGTCTCGATTGCGTGTTGGCAGATCGGTGAGACCCGCCCACTCCTGGCATCCAATAAGTCGATGCCCAAGCGGTGCCGGATCCCCGGAACGGAGGTTCAATCGAAGCGAATCGATTCGACAATCGAATAGATCTCTTGATCGATGATGGAACCGGTGCCGATCGCTCGTGTCTCACCTGCGATGAAGAGACGTTTGCCGTCGACATCGACGATCCACACCCTGATCGTGTCACCCAACTCTGATCGAACCCAGAGCGCTCCTCCGGTTTGAGCTTTCCAGTTATAGAAGAATCCCGGGTCACAGCCGACGTCTTCGGCGACCCTGACCACTACGTGATGGGCAGTCAGCCCACCGATGGTGACTTCGCTGGGTCCGGACACGAGTTGGGTTCCGGGCGCCCTCGACACTGCGTTGGCCCACAGAGCTGCTGCCGTGGACCCACCCGTAAGCGTCCAGTCGTAAATCTCACATGGGTCGGCATAGGTGCCGTCAGGAAAGCCCGCCCAAAAGATCACGGCTTCGGCGTCTTGTGGTCCGTGGGTGCTCTTGGAGATGAGCCAGGTGCCTCCGTCGATCGACCACGGCTCCCAACCCATGGCTGACACATCGACCGAGAAGGAAACCCCTTCTGCCGTCAACGTGTGCCGGCCCAACAAGAAATCACCCTGTGGGTTTCTCACCTCCGGATCGTTGATAGACGGATTCAGCGTTCGTGGTGGCTGATCGGAAACATCGTCTCGATTGCCGGTGAGTAGGCCGATCATCCCGACGACGAGAAGGACTGCCGCGGCCGCGGCCACGGCAGGCCACCAGCGTGGCAGGCCCTTCATGAGAGGGCGATCTTCGAACCGCCCTGGTGGCGATCCGACGAGCACCGGGTCGACGATGTCTTCGATGGCGACACGCTCCACCACGTGGACGACGTAGTCATTCAATTGCTGTTTCAGTTCAGACACGAGAAGACACCTCCAACACCGACCTCAACTTGGCCAGGCCGCGGTCGCGGTGACGCCGAACCGTCGAACGGTCGACAACCAAGATGTCCGCCGCCTCCCTTTCGCTCCACTCCAATACGTAGAGGAGGACAACGGCCGTCCGCTGGGCGACTGACAACGA
>JBAVIK010000061.1:0-10446 GCA_049686815.1 Acidimicrobiia bacterium
ACCTACGCCTGGGGTCGCAGTCAGCCTGACGGTTGCTCGGCGATCCCTTACCTTTCGGTGTGCAGCGTGCGATGCTCAAGTGAGGCCAGTTACTCCGGAATGGCAGGCAAGTTCTGCGATGCCATCGCCACTTTGATGTTGAGGTCGCTCATCGATGGCTGGTGGACCATTTGATGTGCGCCGCCCGCCTTCTCCTTTTGTCTTGTGTGAGAGACGAAACTCGGTCGCCACCCACTCACACCCAAATTCGGCTCGGTAACCTCTCCGATGGTTAGAGGCAGTCAGATAGGCAATCCGGTAGAGCCACCGCAGAGCCACCGCAGAGCATCCTCACCGCTCGGTGCAGATTCGATCTTCTGCCAAGCGGTAAGAAACACGTCAGCGAGAACATCCTCTGCCACCTCAGCGGCGAAGCGACGGCGACAGTAGGCATAAACCTGCGGCTCATAGGCTGCGTACAGAGCAGCGAACGTGCCTCGTGCCTGGCTGCTCAACGATGGCTTCGTAAACGAATCACAGTCAATTATGTCGGCAACACATGATCCCTGACACAAAACATTGGTGTAATCCCACGCTGAATTCGGACATATGTACTGCGAGCAACGGGGGTTGCGACGGACGAAACCGGGTCAGGCCAACCCGGAATCGTCCAAACCAGAAGCATCAGCAGGGAACGATTCGACACCCAACAGCCCGCCTTTTGTGGTCGATGGCTGCTGCCACATGGACATCGGCGTGAGTGTCCACACCACCAGCTACACGTACGATTCTCATGGCCGCCCCTTTCGTTGACTAAGGCCAAAGGGGTGGTGAAACCACCGGGACGGCGGATGCGACCCGACCGAACTGGCTGTAACAGTTCAACCGACGAACACCAAACGACCGGTGGACACCACCAGCCACAATCATCCCTCCCAGCCGGTTATGTACGGGGTGACGGCCAATCGGGACGAAGAAGCGTGTTTTGGAGTCCACAGCGACGACTTGAATAGCTGAACGATGGACCTCGCCTTCCTGCTTGCAGCATTCGTTCTCGGCTTTGCCGCGCAGTGGATCCGCCTTCCTCCCCTTGTTGGCTACTTGGCAGCCGGGTTTGTCCTCCACGAGTTCGGCTATACCGCCGGGGAAGGCATCGAGCTTGTCTCGGGGCTCGGTGTCCTGTTGCTCTTGTTTGGCATCGGCCTGAAGCTCGATCTCCGCACACTCAGCCGAGCCGAGGTCTGGGTCGGCGGGTCGCTGCATATAGCGGTCAGCACTGCCTTCATAGCCGTTCTTGTGTTGGCTGGTGGGGCCGTCGGCTTTCCCGTCTTGTCCGATCTCAGCATTCAGGAGTCCTTGCTGATCGGCTTCGCTCTTGCGTTCTCCAGTACGGTATTCGCCGTCAAGGCTCTCGAGGATCGCAACGAGTCGGCCTCTCTCGCCGGACGTATTGCGATCGGAATCCTCATCGTCCAAGACCTGTTCGCAGTTGCGTTTCTGGCTGCGTCGGCAGGCAAGGCCCCGTCTCCGTGGGCCATTCCGGTCGTTCTCGCGGTAGTGCTGGCTCGGCCATTGTATGGCTGGCTGCTCGATCGAGCCGGACATGGTGAACTGCTGATCCTGTTCGGATTCTTCCTGGCCGTCGGTGTCGGGGCAGGTCTTTTCGAGATGGTCGGGCTCAAGGCCGATCTCGGCGCGCTGCTCGTCGGAGTGACCCTTGCCCGGCACCCCCGTGCGAGGGAGCTCGCCGACAGATTGCTGTCGTTCAAGGACATCCTTCTTGTCGGCTTCTTCCTATCTGTTGGACTTGGAGGCATTCCGAGCGGAGGAGGCCTGGTCGTGGCGGTGCTGGCTCTGCTCCTCTTGCCTGTAAAGACGGCAGGATTCATGGCGCTGCTTCCCAGGTTCAGGCTCAGAGTTCGCACTGCATGGCACTCATCGATCACACTGGCGACTTTCAGCGAGTTCGGCTTGATTGTGGTCGCTGCAGGCATTGCCGAGGGCTACATTGACGGTGAGTGGGCGGCAATCATTGCCGTGATCGTGGCGCTCTCGTTCGGGATCGCCTCACCTTTCAACGTCAGTCGATACGGCCTTTTTCGGCGGTGGTCATCGACTTTCGAACGCCTGGAACGGGATTCGATCAAGCCCGACGACGCGCTCATCGACCCCGGCCCGGCACGGGTGCTGGTCTTCGGGATGGGTCGTATTGGAGCTGGGGCCTATGACGAAATAGTTCTCCGCGAGGGTGAGGTGGTAGTGGGGGTGGACCGGGCAATGGATTCCTCCTCGGACCACGATGCCGTAGGTCGCAAGGTGATCCACGGTGATGCGTTGGATATCGAGTTCTGGGAGCGCCTGCGATTCAGGCCAGGGATCGACCTCGTCGTTGCGGCGATGGGCGATCACCTTGCCAATGTCGAGGCGGTGCGACGGGTGAAGACGTATCTACCCGACGCCCGAATCGCGGCGACTGCAAGATACGAGGACGAAGTCAGAGAACTGGAAGAGGCAGGTGTCGATGTCGCCCGGAATCTCTTCAGTGAAGCCGGTCAGGGTTTGGCCGATGACGCATGTGACCTGATTGCGGCACAAATCGGCGGTGGCGCCGCAGAGTCCGAACCCGAAGGGCAGCCATAGCGTCATCGAACGTAGCGGTCGATGGCTTCACGACACGTACTTCTTGGCAGCGCACAGAATCTGGGGCCGGGCCCACTTGGGAAGAGGGAAAGTCACAAGCGCAAATAACGGCACTTGTGTTCCCCTCCGGCAGGCCTTACATGATCGAGTTCCCCATGCCCGAGTTGACACAGGGAAGTGATCACGGAGCGATAGTCACGATCGGCAACACCATCGACCCTGGGTTCGTCGTTGTGAATCTTCGACACAGCCAGGTTGCCCTCCTAATCGCTCAGGGCGAACACCCGAAGCTGATAGCCGACAGACTCGGGCATGCTTCTCCGACGGTGACAATGTCGATTTATGCACATCTGTTTCCAGGTCTCGACGCCGAAGCAGCGGAGCGATTGGAGCGGGCAGGATCCGAGATGAAACGGACTTCTGACGGACTGGGGACCTTGTAGGTATAGCCGGGGCGGCGCTATTGGCTTGCGGGAGGGCATTGAACAGGGGGTTTGATGGTGGGCCCACGTGGACTTGAACCACGGACCTCATCCTTATCAGGGATGCGCTCTAACCGGGCTGAGCTATGGGCCCTCGACTAGTCGCCGAGAGTCGCCATTGTATTCCTGATGTCTGAGTGAGTCGAAGTCAGCCGATCCGGTGACACACGTCCTCAAGGGTCGAATCGTTGAGGCGAGACCGTGCCCCAAACAAGGCTGAGGACACTGGGCCAGCCAACTGCTGGGACTGATCCGCCTGGTCCACCAAACATCTCGTCTTCGAGGCAGTCGGCCATCGCAGGTGACCTTGGTCAGCTGCTCTCTGGCTCATCGGTTTCGGAGGCCTCGGTGACTGTGAGCGTGCCTTCCATTCCGAGGTCACGATGGCCCTTGATATCGCAATACAGGGTGTACGTGCCCTCCTCGAGAATGATTGACGCGCTGTCCACCTCGGACGCAGGTGACACCTTTAGTAAGAGCTGGTCCTCCATGCCTTCGATGGTGAGGCTGTGGCCGATTTGGCCGGCACTTTCGAGGACGAAAGTCACCTCGCCTGCGGGGCTCGACCATGAGGTCGGGTCAAATTCGAATTCCTGAGCAACTATCGACACGGTTCCGGCTGGAACGTTCGCTGATTCACCGCCCGAGTCCAGCGAAAAGAGGACAAACATGATGCCGATGACCAGTACGCCGGCGCCGACCGTCCCCGCTATCAGTTGGCCGAACGACATCCGGGCATTCCGACTAAAGCGCCCGCGGGCCGCAACCACGATGATTCCTGCTGCGGCCAGGATTGCGACTGTCGGAGCCGCATACGGGCTCAGCTCACTCGAATGGAGCAACGCCCAATCGACAAACAACACCAAGGCGAGCAGAACCACGAGACTGGCCACGGGAAGGCTGATCGCCGTGACCCAACGTCGCTTGATCCGCTCGTTTTCGGTTTCCCGGTCCCGATCATCCAATGCAACACTCCCGGGAGTGTCCAATTCGGTCGCAGGAGGCCGAGTCGCCACGCCGTCCGACTCCGGTATCTCACTCATCGAGGGTCAACCCGTCTCGAGAGGCGTCGTGGGGCGCCGAGGTCGTGAGCCTGATTGCGTTCGAGATCTTCCCGGTCGAGTCGAGCGGAGTTAGAGCTAGAACCTGGCCAATTCCGGGCGAACGAACAAGGGGGCTGCAACTCATCGCAGCCCCCTCGTCAATATCAGCGATTCGTGGTTTACGGTGCTTCAGCTGTGAGGGTTCCCGTCATCCCGGCGTCGAAATGGGTTTCGATCGCACAGATGATTTGGTAGGTCCCGGCTGCGGGGGCCGTAAATGTCAACGTCTTCGTCTCGCCCGTGCCGACCTCGTCTTCCCAGTACACGAAATCTGCGAGTAACTCTTCCTCGGTCTCAGGAAGATCGGCCTCACTCGCGATCGTCACACCCGGTTGCAGGATCACCCATTCATGATCGACGCTTCCGTTGTTGGTCAACTCAACTGTGATCTCTTCGCCGGCCGCCACCGTCCATTCGGTGGGGGTGAATTTGAAATCCTCCATTTCGGCGCTGATCTCGGTTGAAGGTCCACTGCTACACGCAGAAAAGATCAACACCATTGGCACAGCCGCCAAAGCCACAATTCTCCATTTTGTCATCCAAGCCTCCTTACTCCCGGACTCTACAGGTCTCTCCCTCGGCGTGAGCCGCTCAGAGCAGGGGCTACGCCAGAACTGTTGGGATTGGGTGTTTCGTCCCTCAGGGTGTGTAGATGAACTCGAGTTGCTTCTGACGGCCGAATTCGTCTGAGATGTGCACCACAAACGGTTCACCCGGTGGGGCAGTCTCGAAATGCACCTTCTTCTCCCATTGGCCTTCGGCTCCAACTTCGACCGACCCTGATCCGTACTCGGAGGATATCTCCACGAGGGTGCCGGGTTCTCCGGTTCCGAAGTACACATCGTACGGGGGGGTCTCCGAGCAAGACCCGAATGTGGCGTTGGCTGAGAACTCGGCGATCTTCTTCTCGGTCGTCGGGGTCGTCGGCTCGGTTTTGACGGTCTCGATGACGTAGAAGACGGTCACCTCAGCCTTGGATTCGTTTCCGGCCTGGTCATGGGCGACAAAACGGGCCACGTTTGCGCCTTCACTGAGGACGAGGACGATGTGCCAGTTTCCTGAGGAGTCGACGTCGGCTTCGTACCTTCCGGCAAAGACTCTGGCTCCGGGTTCGGTCAGACCAGCGAACGTGATCGTCTTCTCCTTCTTCTCCGCTCCGTCCTCGGGAGAAGTGATTGTGAGCAACGGAGGCTCTGTGTCCAGGACGACGGTTGTTGAGACCGGAGCGACCGGCACCGCCGCTGCAGTCGTGGGCGTCGACTCCTGAGCGATCGTCGACGGCACTACCTCAGATGCCGTGGTTGGGACCAGCGCCAGGGTTGTGACCGGGGCAAGTGTGGTCGGTGTCGGAGAGGATTCGAGGACCATGGCGACTCCCACGGCGGAACCGATCAGCAGGAGGGCGACGATCCAAATCGGGCGAAGGGCAGCGATTGGCAGACGACGGCTAGCTGTGCCCGGCGGAACAGACCGCAGTTCGGCGGTGGAGACCGCTTCCTTCAGGTTGGCGGAAGCCCGTCGGGCGCGGGTGTCGAGGTCGTTACGCATCTGCCATCTCCAGGGAGAGTTTCTTGGCCAGCGTCTGACGACCGCGGAAGAGGTGGACCTTTGCCGTAGCAGGGCTGCAGTCGAGTATTTCGGCGATCTCGACTACCGGGCGATCTTCGACGTAGAAGAGCGCTATCGCCTGTGCTTGTTGGTTGGGGAGTCGACGGACCTCTTGCCAGAACTCCTGGTCTTCGGGTTCCATTTCAGGCAAGGGTTGGTGTCGCTGGCCGGCTAGCCGTGAGAGCGCCTTGGCCTCGGCGGCCTTCCGTCGAAACCCCGAAACGGCCTTGTTGGCCACTACTCGTCTCACCCAGGCACCGGGTTTGTCGTACTCGCCGATACGGTCCCATCGCTGGTGGGCGGCGATGAACGCCTCCTGAGCGAGGTCCTCCGCACCGAGTCGGCTTCCGGACAGCGCATAGGCCAGTCCGACAACATTTCTGAACTCCCTCCGATAGAAGTTCTCGAATGACTCATAGGTGACGTCCAACCTCTCATCCCGGGGGACCGGTTCGGGCTTGGTTTCTGCGGTCACGACATCACACGCATCGGCAACCCATCAGGTTTACCTGAGCTTCTCGTAAACCTCAGGGGGTCCTCAAGCGTGTGACCCACGGGCAGGCTCGGAGACCGGAAACATCAGACAAGGAGTGTCAGATGCGTAGATGGCTCGCATTGTTCGCTGGGGTGGCGGCTTTGGCCGTGACCGGAACGGCCCTGGCTATGACGGCGACGGAAACGCCCGCCGATGAGAAGATGGCGACGGAGACGACGGTGATGGTTGAACAAACGACCACCACTGTCGAGAAGCCCGCCCCACCAGAACCTGTTGCGATCGATGAGGTTGCGAAGGGCAAAGAGGTCAAGGAACGGCTCGAACGGTTGGAGCCGGTCGAGTACGAGGACAACATTCCTCCGGCCATTGAAATCCTCTATCCCGTAGACGGCCAGGTCTTCGAAACACGCGAAGTCGTGTTCGAGGGCACCTCAGAGGCCTACGCCAGAGTGTTCTTCGGCGAGAAAGCGGCCGTCGTGACCGAACCCGGTTCCTGGCGCATCGTGCTCAAACTCGACAAGGGCGAGAACCACATCGAGGCGACAGCGCTCGATCGGTCAGGGAACAAGGCGACCGACTCGGTCACCGTGATCGTCCAGATCCCCGAGGAGCCCAAGAAGGAGGAGCCCAAACCCGAGCCGAAGAAGGAAGAACCCAAGGAACAGCCAAAAGAGGAGCCAAAGGAAGACCATGTCGAATGGGAGTTCAGCGCTCATCAACTCTACGGAGCATGCAGTGAGAACCCCCCCTACGACGTGTTCCATGGGACAGGCAAGCCCGGAACGCTCATCGTGATCGAGGCAGAGTTTGGTCGCAAGACCACCGAAGTTCACGAGAACGGAGAGTGGGAGGCCAAGATCTTCTTCGAAGGGGCCCCCATTGGTGAAGCATTCCCCGTCTGGGTGGTAGACAAGTTTGGCCACGAGAAGGTGTTCGAGTTCGTCCATACCGATTGAATCTCAATCGAGTCCACAGAGAAGGGGTCCCGACTGGTCGGGGCCCCTTCGCATTGGCGACGGAAAACGGCGGTAAAGCAGTCGAGGGTCCAAACCCCGTCGACCTGCCCGATGGCACCCCTGATAGCATCCGAAGCGATCGTGCTCACAGTGTCGCTGGTTGAGAGAGAGCAGCAGCTGCAGGCTCTCGCGGAGGTCCTCGACGAACCGTCGCAAGGATCGGTCATCCTCGTCTCAGGCGAGGCGGGTCACGGTAAAACCTCGTTGATCACCACCCTTCTGGAGGGAATCGATCACCGGTACCGGATCCTGTCTGCGGCGTGTGAACCATTGGGGATCCCCGCCGCATTCGCCCCACTCTTCGAGCTGTTCGATGAGCTTCCTGACGACGTTCGAGACGTCATCCGATCGGGAGCGGGTCGGATGCCGGTCTACGCAGGCATGCTCGACCTTTTGAAGAACGATCGAATCGTGCTGGTGCTGGAGGACCTTCACTGGGCGGACGAGGCGACGATGGGGCTCGCCCGATATCTGGGCCGGCGAGTCGGCGCCACCGACAGCAGACTGATCCTTTCCTTCCGTTCTGAGGACCTCGATGTCAACCAGCGATTGCGTTTGGTGGTGGCTGATCTAGGACATGGAGCGGTTCGCGCCGACCTCCCCGCTTTGAGCCTCGAAGGTGTCAAGGACCTCGCAGCCGATTCTGAGATCGATCCCGTTCGACTGTATGAAGCAACCGCCGGGAACCCCTTCTTCGTGGGGGAAGTCTTACGTCATCCTGACCTCGAGCTGCCTCCGTCGATCCAGAACGCGGTGTTGGCGAACGCCGGGCACCTTCCCGCTAGTGCCCTTGAAATCCTCCAGCTTGTCGCTTTGAGCCCCGAGGGCTTGACACGTGATGCTCTGGAGGAGTTGGGGGACGCCGACGGCGCCCAAAGCGATCTCGGCTTTCAGCGTCGACTGTTGACATCTTCGAGGAACCACATCACGTGCAGTCACGAACTCGTCAGGCAGAGCTTGGTCCAGAGTATGACTCCGGCGCTCAGTCGCCGGCTTCATGGGCGACTCCTTCGGACACTGGAGAGTCGAGTTGTGGACTCACCCGATGTGGCCAGGCTCGCCTATCACAGCATTGGCGCAGATGAGAGAAGTAGCGCTCTCACCTACTCGTTGCAGGCAGCGCAGGATGCCTCGAGGGCCGGCGCACACCGGGAAGCCGCATTCCACATCGACAACGCCCTCGAGTACCGGGAGCTTCTGGACAGATACGATCTCGCCAACTGGCTGTTGCATGCGGCGAGAGAGCACCTGTTCATCAACCACTTCGAGAGAGCGGTAGAGCTGAGTCGGCAGCGACTCGAACTCGTTGACTCCCCGGTTGACCAGGCCCGCGCCCGGGCCTGGGTGGCCCACTACGAAGGCCGTCTCAACGACTACCCCGCGGCTTTGCGAGAGGCCGAGGCAGCAGTGTCGGAGTTGCGAGCCGCACCGGCCAGTGAAGAACTTGCTCTTGCGCTGCATGTGGTATCGGCAGTCACGGGTCTACACGGTGATACGGCTACGTCGATCAAGCTCGCCGAAGAGTCTCTCGAGGTGGCCAGGGCGTCGGGCTCTGTCGACGTCGAGGTCGCCGCGTTGACAACCTTGGGTTCGCAGCTTTGGGTCTCAGGTGACGCGAGCGGTAAGAAGTTGGTCGAGGAGGCCGTTGCACTTGGAGTTGCAGCCAATGCCGGCGAGCACCCCGCACGTGCCATGAACCACTTGGGCGTCATCGCCTTCTGCGGCTGGCAGCTCGACGAAGCGCGAATGTGGTTCAACCGCCTCAGAGAGTACTGCTCGGGAAATGAGCTCGAAGCCTGGTACATCGCCGGCACTGTCTCGGGAGCGTCGGTGGATGTCGAAGCCGGTCGGTGGGACCATGCCGACGTCGAACTGGAGAGGGTGTGGGGTCAGAAGACCTGCTACTCCACCGAGATAGAAGTGTTGACCGCGGCGGCGACCTTGCGCATCCGCCGTGGTGACCCTGGAGCTGTGGATTTGGCTGGAGCGGTGTTCGCCAGGGCAGATGGTTTTGGAGGCGATGAGGAAGTATTGGCATGTGTGATGGCTATGGAGGGAGCCTGGGTTGGAGTCCTGCCCGCCGACGACGCCGCCGAGAGGTACTGGGCGTTGCTCGAACGGCTCAGACCACACGACAGGTTCGGCCGGTCGCTCCTCACGTTCTGGGCCCTCCGACTCGGCTGGGATCCGCCGGTGGGCGAGATGGACGGACCTCCGGCCTTGGAGTTGGCGGGGCTGGTCCCCGATGCAACCGCATTCTGGGAGAGCGGTGGCTATCAGGTTCATGCCGCGATAACCGGAGCGATGCTCCCCGACGCCGACCTGGAAACCACTTTTGCCAGACTGGTCGGGCTAGGCGCTGCGGGCGTCGCCAGGGGGTTGCGCCGTGAGCTGCAGAGACGGGGGGTCAAGCGTATTCCTCGAGGAGAGCGCAGTAGCACCCGGCGGAATCCGGCGGGTCTCACCAACCGTGAAGTGGACGTCCTCCTGTTGTTGTCGGCCGGTCGCTCCAATGCTGGGATCGCCAGTGAGCTCTATATATCGGAGAAGACCGCCAGCCACCACGTATCTTCAGTGCTCACCAAGTTGGCTGTTTCCAATCGAGGCGAGGCGGCAGCCCTCGCGGTCGCCAACGGCTGGGCAGACCCAAAGTAGGTAGTCCTCCCGATGCGGATCGATCTCGGCACCAATAGCTTGACAACATGCCCCGCTATCTGGTGGAGAGGACCTTCCCTGACGGCCTGGACATTCCTGGAGGGGAACCGGGCGAGAAGATCCTGAAGTCGATCATCGCCTGCAACTCCGATCGTGGCGTTACCTGGGTGCACTCCTATGTGTCTCTGGATCGGCGATCCACGTTCTGTGTATACGACGCGCCGAGCCCTGAGGCGATCCGGCTGACGGCCAGGACCAACCACCTCCCAATATGTCGAATCATCGAGGTTTCCGTTCTCGACCCCTACCCATTCCGCTCTGGATGATCCCGAAATAGGGAATTCTCCCGATGTGCCTTCGAGGCTGCCGCCTTACCTTCGAAACAAGCCCGGAAGGGAAAGTTAAAGCAAGGAGATTCGAATGCCTCTGTTCATGGATGTCCACACCATCGAGGGTGGCGTCTCAGC
>JBAVIK010000062.1:0-11735 GCA_049686815.1 Acidimicrobiia bacterium
GCCTGCGGATGTGGCCGACGAAGCCTTGCGGATGGCGGAGTTTGGGCTGAGTAACGCTCAAGTGTTGGCCGCGGTGAGTCACGACGGGTTCAGGGCGACGAACCGAGAGTCAGCATTTGGGGTAGGCACTGTGGCCGACGCTGTCCTTTTCGAAGAGGATCCGCTCTCCGTTTTGGGTGTGTTGCGACACCCGGCCGTGGTCATTCGCAAAGGCAACATGATATGAATCTGGTCCTTGCTTCGTCGTCGGAGCGTCGTCGCGAGCTGCTCCACCGGCTCGGGCTGCTGTTTGAGGTGGTCCCTGCCGATGTGGATGAGTCGAGACACCCAAGCGAGCCTCCTGCGGCCTATGTCGAGCGTCTCGCCAGAGCCAAAGCAGCTTGGGTGGCCGGTCCGGAACGCCTGGTCATCGGTGCCGACACAACGGTGGTCCACGACGGCCATGTCCTGGGCAAGCCCGGTCATCCCGAGGAGGCACGCTCGATGTTGCGCCGGCTCCAAGGAGAGCGTCACGATGTGTTCACCGGCATAGCCGTCGCCTCCTGGGACGGTGGGGTGCGTGTCGAATCGATGGTCGACGTGACTGAGGTGTCGATGGTCCCAATGACCGACGACGAGATCGCCGACTATGTGGACTCTGGTGAGCCGATGGACAAGGCAGGCGGCTATGCCCTCCAAGGGGTCGGGGGTCTCTATGTCGACTCGATCAGAGGCAGCGCCTTCACTGTCATCGGGCTGCCCATCCATCTGCTTCCGCGTCTCATCGCCCGTGGGGGTCACGAGCTGAGCACCTTTCGAATCGGCCCCGACGTGGGTTAACTTCCCCAGATGCGTCGAGTAGCGCCTCTCTTGGTCTTCGTGATCGTTGCCTGCAGCCCCGGTGATGCCGGGGAGGTGACAACCACCGTGCAGGGACCTACGACGTCGACACTGGGGGCTACCACAACTACCCAAGTTGTCACTACAACGATGGCAACCGAAACCACCATCCCCACGAGCACAACGTCGACGTTGGCTCCCTCGACCACGACTCTCCCCGCGGGCAACTGGGCGGAGGAGCCCCTCATCGTCGCCGGGTTCGGTGCTTTGGGTTGGTGGGACGGAGCCAACTGGCTGTACGCCGAAGAGGTCGGAGCTTTGCCGGTGGTTGGTGGTGAGGACTACCAGATCGCGGTTATCGGCCTGGAGGCGACGACCACCGGAGGCCCACAAACGGTGGTATGCGACCCACTCGAGAACCTGGGTGTCCAACTGGCGAACGAACAGGTGCTCGGTGAGTTTCCCGGGCCCTATGGTGTCGCCATCTCAGCGCCCTGGGATCTTCAACCGCATCTGGTCGAACCGTTTGTTGACAGTGGGACCTATGCGTCGATTGCTTCCACCTTGCTGTCTCAACGAGGTATCAATGTCCCGGACCCCGTGATCAAGCAGGCCTTCCGCATCGACCTCGAGGGTGACGGAACCAATGAGATCCTGGTGGTCACCGAGGATCTGGTCAGTGGTTATGAGGCCGCGGCGGGCAGCTACTCGCTGGTGTTCTTGAGGAAGGTCGTCGATGGTGAGGTGCAAACGGCAGTTCTCGGCGATTCCATAATCACCGATCCACTCACACAGTTAGTGATCGGATTCACGGTTGGAGCGATCGCAGATCTCAATGGCACCGGTCAGATGGAGATCGTGATCGACAGTGCCTACTACGAGGGCCTGGGTGTGGAGGTTTGGGAATACGTCAACGATGATCTCGGTCCGGTGTCTGTGCTGTCAACGGGTTGTGGCAGCTGATGGAGAATCCATTTGCCAGCCGACCAACATATGTGGGCCTGAGTGGTATTGAGCTCACGGAGATGACATCCGAAAGGGCCTCAGGTCGTGTTGAGATCGAGGATCACCATCACCAGCCCTACGGGGTGGTCCACGGAGGGCTCTACTGCACCCTTGCCGAGACTCTGGCGTCGACCGGTGCGGCATTCTGGGCTGTCGAGCAAGGTATGGCCGGGGCCGTCGGACTCTCCAACAAGACAGATTTCATCAGGGCCACCGCAGAGGGAGTGTTGCTGGGAGAGGCCACCCCGATCCACCGTGGTCGGACCCAACAGATTTGGCAGGTCTTCATCACGAGGGAGGTCGATGGGAAGCTCGTGGCTCAGTCCCAGGTGCGTCTTCAGAACGTGAACGAACTCGCGTTCTGATCGTCCTCGACAACGATCGTCGCCTGGTATCAACGTGGGCACCAATAACCTGGCTCCATGACCATCCAGATCGGGTCAATCATCGTTGATCCCCCTGTGGTGTTGGCGCCGATGGCCGGCGTCACCAACGCCCCTTTCCGACGTCTGTGTCGCGAGTTCGGGGCGGGTCTGTATGTGTCGGAGATGATCGGAGCGCGTGGTCTCGTAGAAGGCAACCAGAAGACGTTGCAGTTGGCGCATTTCGACGATGACGAAGTGCCCAGATCGATTCAGCTGTATGGCACAGATCCGATTTCTCTCGGCGAAGCCGTGGCTCTTCTGGTCAAGCGACAGGGGGTCGATCACATCGACATGAATTTCGGCTGCCCGATGGGCAAAGTGACCAGGCACGGTGGGGGAGCGGCTTTGCCCTGGAAGACGGATCTCTTTCGTTCGATCGTTCGTGTGGCAGTCGCCAACGCAGGGGATGTCCCGGTGACGGTCAAATTCAGAAAGGGCATCGATGATCTTCACCTCACCTATGTGGAGTCAGGACTGATTGCCGAAGAAGAGGGCGCGGCTGCCGTCGCCCTCCATGCGCGCACTGCTCGTCAGCTCTACTCCGGTGAGGCAGATTGGCCCGCCATTGCCACGTTGAAGAGCGCTGTTCGATCGATTCCAGTGTTGGGAAACGGTGATATCTGGACTGCCGTCGATGCCGCGCGAATGATCGCGGAGACCGGCTGCGATGGCGTTGTCGTGGGTCGTGGCTGTCTCGGGCGTCCCTGGCTATTCAGGGATCTCGTCGACGCGTTCGAAGGTCGCGATCCGCAAACACCTCCCGACCTCGGCGAGGTGGGTGAGGTGATGGTCCGTCACCTTGAGCTGTTGGTCGACCACTTTGGGGAGCATGTCGGCGTCCGACTCTTTCGAAAACATCCCTCCTGGTATCTGAAGGGATTCCCGGCAGGGCCGGCCATCCGAGATGCCTTGGCGCGAGTCGAGTCGATCGGCCATTTGCGAGATCTCGTCGTCAAGTTGGATAGCGATGTTCCGTTTCCGGAGGAGGCAAACCACATGGTCCGGGGTCACAGTCACGGTCCGAGACCAGTGCGGTTGCCCGACGGCTACCTCGAAGATCGAAGTGTCGGCAGCTTGAACCCCGCTGCGGATCAGGTTGTCAGTGGCGGGTAGGGCGAGGGCTCAATCCAACATCGGAATGTCGACACCCCGTTCCCTCGCGACTCGCTTGGCGATGTCATAGCCGGCATCAGCGTGTCTCATCACGCCGGTTCCAGGGTCGTTCGTCAGGACCCGTTCAACACGGAAGGCCCCCTGTTCGGTCCCGTCGGCGACGACCTGCGCGCCGGCGTGAATTGAGTTCCCAATGCCCACACCTCCACCATGATGAACGGCCACCCAAGCCGCTCCCGACGAGACGTTTAGCATCGCGTTGAGGATCGGCCAGTCAGCGATGGCGTCCGAGCCGTCGGCCATGGCCTCGGTCTCTCGGTAGGGCGAGGCCACCGAGCCGGAGTCGAGGTGGTCGCGCCCGATGACGATCGGAGCGGACACCTCTCCGGAGGCGACCATCTCGTTGAATCTGAGACCGGCCAGGTGACGTTCGCCGTACGAAAGCCAACAGATCCGGGCAGGGAGACCTTGGTAGTGAACCTTCTCCCTCGCCAGTCGTAGCCAGCGGGCGAGTGCTTCGTTCTCGGGGAAGAGCTCGAGCAGTGCCGCGTCAGTTGCGGCGATGTCCGCCGGATCACCGGACAGGGCCACCCATCTGAACGGCCCCGAGCCTTCGCAGAACAGGTCTCTGATGTAGGCAGGAACAAAACCGGGATAGGCAAAGGCGTCCATGTACCCGGCTGTCTGCGCCTCTCCTCTCAGGTTGTTTCCGTAGTCGAACACCTCTGAACCCGCGTTCTGGAATCCAACCATCGCCTCTACCTGGGTGGCCATCGACTCCCGTGCTGCCTTGATATATGTGTCCGGGTCGTCTGAGCGAAGATCGGCCGCCTCGTCAAGCCCGTAGCCCGACGGCACATAGCCATAGAGCGGATCGTGCGCTGACGTCTGGTCGGTGACGATCTCGACTTCCAATCCCAACTCCAACAACTGCGGAAAGAGATCCGCCGCATTGCCCAGTAGCCCGACAGACAATGGCTTGCGCTCCCGCTTCGCAGACATCGCCACATCGATTGCCTCGTCGACCGTCTTCGCCTCCACATCCAGATAGCCAGTCTCCAGACGTCGCTGAATCCGGTGCGGATCTATCTCGACGCAGAGAGCAACGCCTCCATTCATGGTGATCGCAAGGGGTTGGGCGCCACCCATTCCGCCAAGTCCCCCGGTGAGAGTGAGGGTTCCGGCGAGTGTCCCGCCGAACTTCTTCTCGGCGATGGCGGCGAAGGTCTGAAATGTGCCCTGAAGGATTCCCTGCGTACCGATGTATATCCAAGACCCGGCTGTCATCTGCCCGTACATGATCAGACCTTGAGCCTCGAGCTCCCAGAACTTGTCGAGGGTGGCCCACTTGGGTACGAGAAGACTGTTGGCAATCAGAACCCTGGGTGCCATCTCGTGTGTCCGGAAGACCCCCACCGGCTTACCAGACTGCACGAGCATCGTCTCGTCGTTCTCGAGTCGCTGCAGAGTGGCCACAATCGCGTGGAGCGACTCGATGTTTCGCGCCGCTTTGCCCCGGCCCCCATAGACGATCAGCTGCTCAGGGTCCTCTGCCACATCCGGGTCCAGATTGTTGAGCAGACAACGGAGGGCGGCTTCCTGCAGCCAGCCTCTTGTGTTCAATTCGTTCCCGTGTGGGGAGTGGAGGGGAAAGGTCAGATCGAGCATGGGTGGCCGAGACTAAAGAATCACGGGGGCAGAGGCCGGCTCAACGGGCAGTGGGATGACATCTTCCGCCTACGATCTAGCTGAGTGTTTCTCAGGGGGCATTTGGTTCGTGAACCTTCGATTTCGTGATGCGGCTGAGCGAGACCTGGTGGCGATAGTTGGCATGCTGGCTGATGACCAACTTGGTCAAGCGAGAGAGACATCGAGCGAACCGATCGATCAGCGCTATCTCGACGCCCTGAATGACATGGCGGCCCAAAGGGGGAACAGGCTGATCGTTGCCGAGACCGATGGCAATGTTGTCGGTTGTTTCCAAATCGTCGGCTGTTTCCAAATCATTGTCCTTCCCGGAATTGCCCGCCACGGGGCGAGACGTGCTCAGGTCGAGAGTGTTCGTGTCGAGAGGTCCATGAGGGGTCGGGGTATCGGGCGCCAGATGCTCGGCCACGCGGTCGCCATCGCCCGAGAGGATGGGTGTGAGTTGATACAACTCACCGCTCACGGCTCACGTGAGAACGCTCATCGCTTCTATGAGTCACTCGGATTCGAACCCACCCATCTCGGGTTCAAGATGTCATTGACCCCCTGACTATTTGCGCAGCATCCCGTCGAGACGACGATTGGCGATGGCTGCGCCGACGAGGCCCATGACTATCAGGAAGGCAGCGTTGCCGACCATGCTCCATTGGAGGATGCCGAGGGTGAACCCCCTGAGCAGTTCGGTCCCCTGGTAGAGAGGCGAGAACTTGGCGATGACCTGGATCGCCGGCGGATAGACGTCCAGCGGGTAAAGAGTCCCGGAGAAGAGAAACAGTGGCATCGTGACCAGACTCACCAGGTCGAAGTCCTGCCACGATCGCATGTATGTGGTGGCTGCCATGCCAACAGCGCCAAATGCGAAACCGATGAGTGTTGCCGCCGGGACAGCCAGGATGGCGGTCCATGAGCCGGTGAGACCCATGACGAACATCACGATCATGAACACCGTCGAGTAGAGAACCCCTCGAAACAGTGCCCAGCCGATCTCACCGATGGCTATGTCGGAAGGTTGCATCGGGGTGGTGAGCACGCCGTCATAGACCTTGTTGAATTTCAGTTTGAAGAAGATATTGAACGTTGTCTCTAGGACGGCTCCGTTCATCGCTGACGCCGCCATGAGGGCGGGGGCGACAAATGCGGTGTAGGAGACTTCGACTCCGCCTGGTCCGGTGACATTGCCGACCAGGGCTTCGATCCCGATGCCGATCGAGAAGAGGTAGAAGACGGGCTCGAAGAATCCGCTGAACACCACCTTCCAGAGTCGCCGGTAGACGACGTAGTTGTGCTCCCAGATTCGTTGGGCCCGGAACGGTGTGATCCTTCCGATCGGGGTGATCCGACTCGGTGCTTGGACACTCATGGTCGGATCTTCTTGTCGAGGAAGCGGATAGACAGATAGATCCCGATTGCTGCCATAACGACCAGATATGCCACGTCGACCCACATCGGTGTCGCGGTCACGATCGACGAGTCAGCACCGGGGAGGGCGATCTTCCTCACCAGTTCGACACCGTGGAACAAAGGGGTTGCGTGGGCGATTGGCTGCAAGAAGCCGGGCAGCTGAGATACCGGGAAGAAGGTCCCGGAGAATAGAAACAGGGGCACAATCGCAAATCGGAAGAGTGTTGAGAGACTCGTACCGTCTGTTTGAGTCAGGGTCCAGGCGGTAATCACGGCGGTGAAGGCCAATCCGGTCAGTACACCGGGCAAGACCGCCAGCAACGCGGGCCCCAACTCCAACGCGCCAAACAGGGTCGCAATCACGGCAAATACCGCAAGAACGAAGACGAGTCGGGCCGCGCCCCAGATCAGCCTCCCCCAGATGATGTCGCCTGGCCCGAGCGGCGTGGTGATGGTCCCGTGGAAATTCTTTCTCCACAAGAACCCGGCCATGACGGGAAACGACCCGTCAGTGGCACCGTTTTGCATGGCGGAAGCCGCCAATAGCCCCGTGGCGACAAAGGTGAGATAGGGAACTCCGAGATCACCGGAACCGGTGTCTACGAGACTTCCAAGACCGGCGCCCATCGCAGCCAGGAACAAGACCGGATTGACAAACGAGGTGATGACCGTTCCGCGCCATGTCCGGCGGTAGGCGATCACCTCCGACTCGGCGAATCGAAGCGAGCGTGTGATGGCGGTCATCAGTCGACGAGTTGGCGACCGGTGAGTCTGAGAAAGACGTCTTCCAGTGTGGAACGACGCACGAGAACTTGTTCGGGGTGTATGCCACGGGTGTGAAGGGCGTCCTGGGTGCCGTCGGCATCATCGGTGTAGAGCAGTACTCTGTCGGCCAGGATCTCCGATCGGGCAGCAACGCCTTCCAGTTTGAGAAGAGCCTCGTCCTTTGCAGAGTCCATGAAGCGGAGTTCTACGACTTCTCTCGGTGCGTACTGTGCGATCAGCTCCCGTGGTGATCCTTCAGCGACGATTCTGGCTTGATCCATGACGACCAGTCGATCGCAGAGCTGTTCGGCCTCGTCCATGTAGTGAGTGGTGATGATCAGAGTCGCTCCTTCTTGCTTCAGGCGATAGAGACGGTCCCAGAGAAGATGGCGCGCTTGAGGGTCGAGGCCCGTTGTGGGCTCATCGAGAATCACCAGCTCCGGTTGATTGATGAGTGCCCGGGCGATCGTCAGACGACGCTTCATCCCACCGGACAGAGGCTCCACCGGCGCGTCCCTTCGATCGGTGAGCTGGGCAAAATCGAGCAACTCCTCGATCCTCATCCTGATGTCCGCCTTGGCCATATCGTGGTAGCGGCCATAGATGTAGAGGTTCTCCCCAACAGTCAGCTCCAGGTCGAGATTGTCCTCCTGAGGGACCACCCCCAATCGCTGACGGATCGACCTTCCTTGCGTTGACGGATCCAGCCCGAAGACGGTCATCTTCCCGTCGGTGATAGGGCTGACCGTGCTGATCATCCGCATGGTCGACGTCTTGCCGGCTCCGTTGGGGCCGAGAAACCCGAAGACCTCACCTTGCTGGATGTCGAAGTCGATGCCGTCGACTGCGACGAAGTCTTCGAATCGCTTTGTCAGTCCTCTTGCCTGGACTAGTGGTTCGGTCATGGACTGAACGACGTTAACGGTTGGCTGGGACTGAGCCGATGTGATCAATAGTGGTCGTGCTTGATAACGGTGGAGGCGCGTTTGCGTCCGCCAACACGCGCCGGCTGGGCATCATCGGCGGGGTACCCAAGTGAGATGGCGTACCGGGCGACGGAACCTTCGGGGGCGCCGAGAAAGACCCGAGCAGCTTCTTCGTCCTGCAGTGTGACGGGGCAGGAGGCCACGCCCACTGCCTTGGCGGCGAGCATCATGTTTTGGGCAGCTCTACCGATGTCGAACATGCCTCCACCGCTCTCCTTGACCAGGACGATGGTCGCCACCGAATTGCGAATCGGGTCGGTGAAGATTCCGTGATCGGCAAGCTCTTGCAAGCGCTTCGGATCGGTGATGGACACGAACGACCAATCCTGCGTGTTCTTGGAGCTCCCGGTCCAACGGCCAGCCTCGAGGATGGCCTCCAGGTCAGCGGTGCGTAACGGGTCGGGCTTGTACTGACGGATAGCCCGGAGTTTCAGCAGGAATTCGTATGTGACGGACATTCCCTGAGCCTAGGTCCATACGATGGCCACGCTGATAGGAGGTCATCAGGAACGGGGATAGAGGATCATCTGGGTGCACCGAAATGCCGCCAGAGACTTTCCTTTGGCTTCCTCGCTCACGTCCACGTCCCAGACCTGTGTGCTTCTTCCGCTGTGAATCATCGATGCCGCAGCGACCAGGACGCCCTCTCGCACGGTGCCCAGGAAGTTGGCCTTCATTTCGATGGTGGTGAACCCTGTCCCACCGGCCGGGAGGTTGCCCACGCAGCCATAGCCGGCCGCAGTGTCGGCGAGAGTGACGACGGTCCCGGCGTGGAGATATCCGTTTGGGGCGAAGTGGAACGGCTTTGTCGGACATCTGAGTTTGGCGGAACCATCGGCGATCTCGACAATCTCGAAACCGAGGTGGCCGGGGAGCATCTCACGTCCTCCCTCCCGAAGGAAGTCGGTGAGCGCGTCCCGATCGATTGGAAAAGCCTGGTCGTCTGGGGGCATCGCCGTGGCACCCTAATCGCCGTTCCAGCAGGTTTTGGCACGGTCGTGAAGGAGTCGATAGGTTGCGGTCGACCGACAAATCCAGGAGCCAATCTTCATGCCCACGCCGCACATCTCCGCCGAGAAAGGCGAGTTTGCACCATCGATTCTCTTGCCCGGTGACCCGCTGCGCGCCAAGCACATCGCCGACAACTTTCTCGACAACGCCCGTGAGGTGACAGCGGTCCGCAACATGCTGGGCTACACCGGGACCTACAACGGGCTGCCGATCTCGGTGATGGGCACCGGAATGGGGATTCCCTCGGCGTCGATCTACGCCACCGAGCTGATCACTCAATACGATGTCGAGCGGCTGATTCGAGTCGGTTCCTGCGGGGGGATCCTGTCCACCGTCGAGATTCGAGACGTCATCCTCGCCATCGGTGCCTGCACCGACTCAGGTGCCAATCGTGCCCGATACGGAGACGACGACTTTGCTGCCACGGCTGACTACTGGCTGCTCAAGGCGGCCGAAGAGGCAGCGTCCAGCAAGGGGATCAGCGTGAAGGTGGGCAATGTCCATTCGGCGGACCTCTTCTACAACCCCGATAGCGCAGCGTTCGACCGCATGGAAGCGATGGGCGTCCTAGCCGTCGAGATGGAAGCAGCTGGACTCTACGGCGTGGCCGCCGAGAGCGGGGGACGAGCTCTGACCATTGCCACGGTTTCCGACCACGTGCGGAGTGGAGCTTCAACCAGCTCCGACGAGCGGCAGGAGACGTTCAATGAAATGGTCGAGATCGCCCTGGAAGCGATTCGGATCGACGTCGGTTAGTCGACCAGGTACTGAACCCGCAATGTCTCCGCGGCAATCGGCCGGATCACCGATGTCACAACCTCGAGGTGCGCCGGATGGTCGAGGTAGGTCTTCCAGTCCTCTTCGGAGTCGAAATCAGCGACCAGCGCCACGTCCGGGTTGTCGTCCCTGAAACCAAGATCGCGCCCGAACTCAAACCGTTTTACGACGTCGATTTGACCCGGCAGGCTGGCAAGACCGTCAAAAAGGGCCTGCTTTTGCTCCTCGGTGGCTTCTTTGGTGAATCTCAGCATGAGAGTGTGTCGGAATGTCATATTGCTGAGTCAACCACATGCAGGGATAACCTGACGATTCATGTCCATTGATCGATCTGTGGTCAAACGCGCCCTGGCTGACGGAGCCCCGCTCTTTCTCCCAGGGATTCCTTTCGCGTTTGTGCTCGGATTGGCCATAGTCGAGTCAGGCATCAACCCTCTGGTGGGCTGGAGCTCGTCGTGGATCATCTTCGGTGGAGCGGCCCAGCTCACCTTGGTCGCTTTGCTCGGCTCAGGCGCAGCCGTGGCCGCGGCGGTTACGGCGGCCATCGTGGTCAATGCTCGTCACCTCATGTACTCGGCGGCAATGGCCCCCACATTCCAAACACAACCGCGATGGTTCCGATGGCTGGGCCCATATCTACTACTCGACCAAGTATTCGCTCTCTCCTCACTGCGTCTCGACGACGAACCGAGCACCTTCCGCACCTACTACCTGACCGTTGGAGTGTTCTTCTGGACCGGTTGGCAGACCATGGTTGCTGTTGGATTGTTCGTCGGTCCGATCGTCCCGTCGGAGTGGAACCTGGCTTTTGCGGTGCCGATCCTCTTCGTCGGCCTGCTGGTCATCGGCATAGACAGCACCCCGAAGTTGGTCGCCGCACTGGTCGGGGCAAGCGTCACGTGGCTTGCCGCCGGTCTTCCCAATCGAGCCGGGCTCCTGGTCGGCGCGGTTGCTGGCATCACCGCCGGTGCTCTAGTTGAGAGACTGGCGAGCAATGACTGATTTTCTCGCCGTCGTGGTCGTGGGGATCGGCACCTATGTTTCGAGGGCAGTGTTCATTCTGGCCCTGGCCAAGCGAACCATCCCTCGTTCGGTGATCAGAGTGCTTCAGTTCGTAGCCCCCGCCGTGCTCGCCGCGTTAGTGGTCGCTTTGCTCATCGATCCGGAGGGGAACGCCGCCATCGGCGTCCCCGAGGTTGCCGCCTTTGTCGCTGGGGGTGCTGTGGCCTACAAGACACGCAACCACATCTACACACTGATCGTGGGTATGACAGTGTTCTGGGTCATGCGCACGTTGGTCTGAGCTGTGTTGGCATTCGCGGTTCAGGCACCGCTCTGGTCTACTCGGAGCCAGGCAAGGTGGTGGCCTGCTGGAAGCGGAGTTTCCACCGATCAGCGTCGAGCACCCAGATCGACGAGCGGCGGGCTCGCTGACTGACCCCGGCGTTGGTCACGGTGTTTTCGTATGTCACCAGCACCACCTCCTCGGCAAGTTTGTCGACCCGGAAGGCTTCAAACGGAAACGCGACGTCGACAGGTCCATTCGACGATTCGATCAAATGCTCTCTGTCGTATACATCGCCAAAACGACAGAACTCCATGAATTCGGTTGAGAGGATCTCCTCTCGACCTGGCGGCTCAGCTCTCCAGAGACTCTCCTCGAGTCGACGGAAATCATCGATTTCCCGGTTGGTGATCGGTGTCACAGGGCACGCATCCGGTTTCC
>JBAVIK010000063.1:0-8204 GCA_049686815.1 Acidimicrobiia bacterium
TGATTCCTCGACTGGAAACCTCGGGATTCAGGTTGGCTGCCTCGGTTTGACGATCTCGGAGTCCAATTCCTCGGACACCGACTCCACCTGTACTCTCGCTCGACATGAGATTTGGAGCATTCGTACCGCAAGGATGGCGTCACGACCTGGTCGGGATCGAAGTCGACCAGCACTGGCCGACCATGACACGTGTCGCCCAACGCATCGAAGATCTCGGATACGAGTCGTTGTGGGTCTACGACCACTTCCACACGGTGCCGGAACCGACTCAAGAGGTGACCTACGAGGCATGGACTCTTATGGCCGCCCTGGCACCCGTGACCGAGACGGTGCGGCTCGGTCAGATGTGCACTTGCAACACCTATCGCCCACCGTCATATCTGGCGAAGGTGGCTGCCTCGATTGACGTGATCTCTGGAGGGCGCGTCGAGATGGGAATCGGTGCCGGTTGGTATGAGCACGAGCACGATGGCTATGGCTATCCCTTTCTCTCGCCGGGCGGTCGGCTGGGGATGCTTCGTGAGGGCGTCGAAATCATGAAGGCGATGTGGACCGAGGACGAGGTCAACTATGAGGGTCAGTACTACAACCTCCAGGGCGCTATCTGTCAGCCAAAACCGATGCAGGATCCACACATTCCCTTCTGGATCGCCGGTGGCGGCGAGAAGGTGACACTCAAGATCGCAGCAAGGTACGCGGCCTACACCAACTTCGGTGTTGACCTCGAAGAGTTCAACCGCAAGTCGGAGCTCCTCGCCGGACATTGCGCTGAAGTGGGCACCAACTACGAAAACATCGTTCGCTCATCCAACTTCAATATCCTCTGTGCCGAGACAGAAGCCGAAGTGGAAGAGAAGAAAGCCTGGTTGGCGAGCACCCTCTCCCAATACGTCTCCCAGGAAAAGGCTGACAGTTTCGCTGCTCTGTTCAACTCCACATCGGGGACCCCCGAACAGGTCGTTGAGAAGCTCAAAAGGTGGGAAGAGTCGGGGATGACCTATGCGATCGTCAACTTTGCCGACGTTGCCTACGACACGTCGAGCATGGACTTGTTCGCAAAAGAGGTCATCCCAGGGCTCGCGTAGGGCAAAGGTGAGCGGATTCGGACCGGATACGGGCCGTAATACCTGAGGTTTGCGGTTTTGGTAGTCACTCCGTCCCGCACGTGCCGTCCAGGTCCTGGAGACCGAGCGCCTCTCGGGCGAGGTCAGGGTTGGCCAGTAACGCTTGAGCATCGGCCCGGATCCGGTCGGTGTCGTAATAGGTGCGACCCGGCCCACTGCCGGTCTTGTAATCGGCGCGGGTGATCCGCAGAGTTGAGATCCGGTCCGTGGAGACCTTCGGTAGCAGGTCGATGAAATCCGGGAGAAGTTCCGTGGGGATATCGGTGTCGAGACTTCGTTTCAACGCTTCAGCAATCGAGCCGAACCTCAACAACAACTCGGTCGGACTTGTCTGCTCGGCGACGGCCTCGAGCACACAACGCTGCCGATGCATCCGGGCGAAATCATCGGAATGGCGACGAATCCGGGCATAGGCCAGCGCCTCATGACCATTCAGGTGGTGGAGTCCCTCTTTGATAGTGATGTTCTCGACTGACCCGTTCTCATGGGGATAGGTCTCGTCAACGATCGTCTTGGGGATGTCCAACGTGACCCCCCCGAGGGCGTCGACGATGTCGACGAATCCTTCGAGGGTGACCATTGCGTAGTAGTGGATGTCGAGACCGAAGATCTCGCCGAGAGCTGCTTTGAGGCCATTGATCGGCGGCTCCTGGGGACCCGGGAACGCCTCGGGGTGCTGGACCCCGGCGTCATAGAGATGGGTGATTAGGTCCGGAAAGCAATTGCATCCCCATATGCCCATCTCGACAGGCAGTGGGGCGCCAGAGAGGTCGCGAGGGACAGAGAACATGGCGGCGTCGCCGGTATCGGGGTCGATGGAGACGACAATGGTGGTGTCGGTCCTCAGCCCACGTCTTCCCTCCCCGGCGTCGGCGCCCAACAAGACGATGTTGAGTCTCTCTTTCCCGTCCCAGAGGGGAGACGTCGCCTCGGTGGTGGTAGTTGTTGGTGCCACAGTGGTAGTCGACGAATCGTCGGTCGCTCCCGCGGCGACGACACCCGCCGCCGGCTTCGGCTCCACCGGCGGAGGTTGCGGCGAGGGGCTCGCCTCAACCGTTGAGCCCCCGAACACGGTATCGATGAGGCTGTACTGCGATACAGCGAAATAGCCGAAGGCAATATGCGGCACCACGATGATGAAAGCCACCACGGCGAGTGTCAGGTTGGTGAGCCAACGAGGTGTGATGCGGTCAGGGACAGAGTGGTAGGCATCGTGCGCTGCCAGCCAGCGATAGAACAACAACGTGAGGTTCACGCCCATCAGCGCAGCAATGGCTGTCGGCGACACCCACAGCTTCACCACTTCCAGCCGAAAGACAGCAAGTCCAGCCACGACCGCGAGAAAGAGCGCCGCGTCGACGAAGAGCAGCCGACGTCCAAGAATGCGACGATCTGCGTACACCTGCCCGAGACCCGGAAGGACTGCCGAGGCGAACGCGGCAATAGGGCCGCGTCGAGCGGACCGGTGATGCGGGACTCGAGTCGAAGAGGACAACTCAACGAGATTCTACGAAAACTCGCGTTCTATCCACGGATCTCGACAAGCCCCAAAGATCGAGGCGAGCGGGCGTATTCTCGAATCGCCGCCTCATATCGACAGAGATGACCACCGGACCAGAAAAGACACCAGCCCAGGTCAAGTACGCCTATCTCCGCAGTGATGGGACGGCCTACATCGTCGGTGGCAGTCTTGTCGCCGGTATCGGGGCCTACGCGTATCAGCTGATCGGCGGTCGCACCCTTGGAGCCGAGTCTTTCGCACCCGTCTCGGTCCTTCTGACGATCCACTTCCTGACGTTCATCGTTCTGCTCATGCCGATAGAGCAGCTCGTCGTCCGGCGACTGACAATCGATAGGAACGACGCCGGAATCCCAGTAAGAGCCTGGGTGCTCGGTGGTGTGACCGTTGCGGGCGCAACCCTTTTTGCCCAATACGGTGCCGATCGGTACTTGAACGGTGATCGACGATTCATCGTCTTCACTGGCCTGACGGTCGCTGCTCATTTCGGCTTTTCGGCGGCAAGAGGTCATCTCGCCGGCTGGCGGCGATTTCGCGCGTATGGGATGTCCTCTGGCGCAGCCTCGATTGTACGGCTAGCGATAGCGGTCGGCGTGACCCTGGTTCGACCGTCTGCATCGGGGTTCGCCATCGGACTTGTCCTGGGACCGCTGGTGGTCGCCCTGTGGCGACCCTTCCGCCCGGTAGAGGTTGATCGCGAGGAACTCGATGTCGAGGCACGCACCGCTCTCGACTCTCGCGGACTGCTCGCCGGCCTGGTGCTGGCGGCAGCCACCTCACAGGCGCTGCTGCTGGCCGGCCCGCTGGTGGTAGGGATTCTTGGAGGCACCGCGGTCGAGATCAGCATCGCTTTTGCCACCTTCACGCTCGGCAGAGCGCCTCTGATCTTCGGCTACAACCTCCTGGCAAGGGTCCTACCCCCCTTCACCGAGATGGCTGCCCGCGGCGAACGGCAGGAGTTGAGGGCTTGGGCCCGCGGGATGGCCTGGGCCTCGGCCGGACTGGCGGTGGTGGCAGCCGGTCTCGGCTGGCTGCTTGGGCCATGGGTCGTCGATATCGCCTTCGGGTCTGACTTCGTGCCATCACGGCTGACAGCGGGGGCCGTCTCCTTTGGCGTCGTGTTCGCCGGTGGAGCACTCTTTGTCGGACAGATCCTGGTGGCCCGGGGCCAACCAGTTCGACTGGGGATTGCATGGCTGAGCGGGCTCGTGGCTGCCACCGCTGGGATCGTGCTGACCGCGGACCTCGACCCAGTCGCCTCAGTGAGCGTCGGATTTGTCGCCGGCGAGGTAGTCGCGATGTTGGCCCTGGTCGCTGGGGCGGTGGTGTCTCATGAGGATGAAAAGGCGCAAAGAGGCTCGCGTGCTGCCTTCCTGGTTGCGAAACGGACCATTGACATCGCTGCTTCGCTGTCGCTTCTCGTTCTCACGCTTCCGATCGTCCTCGTTGCCGGTCTCGTCGTTCGTCTCGATTCACCGGGGCCCGTCTTCTTCAGACAGGCTCGGATCGGAAGAGATGGCCAGCCCTTCGGGCTGCTGAAGATACGAACGATGAAGGCAGACGCGGGCGAAGAGATCTTCGCAGAGCATCTCGCCCGTCTCGAGGCGACCCATGCCACCGGCGAGAACGTGCCGATTGGCATTCCCGATGACACACGTGTCACCCGTACCGGGAGATTCCTTCGGCGTTCGTCGATCGATGAGCTGCCCAACCTGTGGAACGTCCTTCGTGGTCACATGTCGTTGGTCGGCCCACGACCGTTGGTCAGTGACGAAGCCGAGCTGATCGGGCTCGACAACCCACGTTTCACGGTGAAGCCGGGGATCACCGGTCTGGCACAGGTCGAGGGTCGCGACACCATCACACTTGCGGAGAGAACGAAGCTCGATGAGGAGTATGTCGAGAGTCGCTCCGGGCGACTGGACACCTCAATCCTTCTCCGCACCGTCACCGCAGTGTTCTCCGAGCCCGGCGACTGACCACCCCGAGTCTTCAAAACCGCAAACCTTAGGTAGTACCGATCAAATACGGTCGTGATCCGCTCAGCTTTGAGTGAGCTATGACTACTTTCCGTGTGATGACTCACAAAGAAGCCGCCGAGAAGGCGTTCGTCGCCGTCGAGGAAGACTTGAAAGCCATTTCCAAGTGGATGTATGAGAACCCGGAGTTGGCGTTCCAGGAGCACAAGTCGTCGCAACGGTTGGCCAGTTTTCTCGAAGGAAACGGTTTCGACGTCGACTACCCGGCGTACGGCCTCGAAACTGCTTTCGAAGCGAGGGCGGGAACTTCGGGACCGAAGGTGGTCATCTGTTGCGAATACGATGCACTTCCCGGTGTGGGTCATGCTTGCGGCCACAACATCATTGCCACATCGTCGATCGGTGCGGGAGTCGCTCTGGCCGGGCTGGCGACCGATCTCGGGATAAGAGTCACGGTGCTCGGCACACCGGCCGAGGAAGGCGGCGGGGGGAAGATCGATCTTCTCAAGGCCGGTGCGTTTGACGACGCGGCGGCTTCGATGTTGATTCATCCTTCGCCCCGGAATCTGGCCGATCCCCGTCTCCTCGCCGCTCAAGGAATCGTCGTCGAGTACCACGGGAGAACGGCGCACGCCGCCGCCACTCCTCATATGGGGCTCAATGCACTCGACGCATTCGTTCAGGCGTACAACAATGTCGCGACTCTGCGGCAGCAGTTTGAGCCCGGCGATCGGGTACACGGGGTGATCGAGGTGGGGGGTGGCGCCGCCAACGTGATTCCCGACTACAGCAGGTCGAGTTGGATTGTTCGCGCCGAAACAGCCGAACGATTCGAGGAGCTCAAAGGGAGGGTCATCAGATGCTTCGAGGCCGCGGCCGCATCGTCAGGGTGTCGACTCGAGTACAAGACCGAGTGGGATCCATATGTCGACCTCGTCTCCAACCCGGTTCTCGCTGACCTATTCGTGGAGAATTCAAATGCTCTGGGTCGAGTAATGCCCACATTCGCCGAGACAGGTGAGATGACTTACGCATCCTCGGATATGGGAAATGTGAGTCATGTCGTGCCTTCGATCCACCCGTCCCTCTCGATCGAAACGACAGCCGTGAACCATCAACCCGAGTTCGCCGCGGCGACAATCACAGCATCGGGCGAACGCGCCATCCGGGACGGTGCGCTGGCAATGGCATACACGATCATCGATGTTGCCGAGCAGAGCATCTGGGACCAACTCTGAGGTAAGCCCCCTCGAAAAAGGTTCGAATCAGCACCGCTAGCGTTGCCGTCATGAGTCGAAAAGAACAGGCAGAAGAAGTCTTCACCGGCATCGAGAGCGAGCTGCGGGACCTATCCCGGTGGCTCTATGACAATCCGGAGACCGCCTACCGAGAGTTTGAATCGTCCCGCAGGCTCGCGGAATACCTGGGCTCTCGGGGTTTCGAAGTCACCTACCCGGCCTACGGTCTCGAAACCGCATTCGAGGCCACCGCCGGCAAGGCCGGGCCGAGGGTGGTGATCTGTTGTGAGTACGACGCATTGCCGGAGGTTGGCCAGGCGTGCGGTCACAACATCATCGCCACCGCGGCTGTGGGAGCCGGCGCGGCGATAGCTGGCATGGCCGACGATCTAGGTATCCGGGTTACGGTCCTGGGGACGCCCGCCGAGGAGGGTGGCGGCGGCAAGGTCGCTCTCATCGACGCCGGGGCATTCGAGGGGGCCGCCGCATCGATGATGATCCATCCCGGTCCCGATTCCACCCTCGACCCGAGTTTCCAGGCAAGAGAGAGCTTCACCGTTGAGTATTTCGGCAAGGACTCCCACGCAGCTTTTGCTCCGCAACTGGGTGTCAACGCCCTCGACGGGTTTGTCCAGGCCTATATGAATGTCGCCACGTTGCGTCAGCACATCCTTCCGGACGATCGAATTCATTGCATCATCGATCACGGTGGCGACGCGTCGAACATCATCCCATCGCACACAAAGTCATCGTGGGGAGTCCGTTCAGCCACCAACGAGCGACTTCAGGAGCTGGTCCCGCGCGTAATGGCCTGTTTCGAAGCTGCGGCCACCGCCACGGGTTGTCGTTTGGAAGTGACCCCCAACGACTACCCGTACCTAAACATGGTGAACAACGATGTCATGAAGTCCTACTTCGCCGAGAACGCGCACAATCTGGGACGTGAGATGCCTACAGAGGCCGAGCAGGGCGCAGCCGGTGGCTCATCTGATATGGGGAACGTCAGTCAGGTGGTTCCTTCGATTCACCCGATGATCGGCGTGGAGTCGCAAGGAGCGGTCAACCATCAGAAGGAGTTCGCCGACGCGACCATCACACCCTCCGGCGAGCTCGCCATACGTGACGGTGCACTGGGGATGGCCTACACCATCGTCGACATGGCCGAGAATGACGTCTGGGACCGACTCTGAAGCCGATAGCTGCGCAATGAGCGGATCAGACCATTGTGGCCCTCGCCTGTTCGGCTGATCGAACAGGTTGGAGTTTCCCCGGGATTCTCCAACATTTCGCATTCGAAGCCCTACCGCCTGAGGTTTGTGTCGTGTGGGCCTCATCAGGGGGAAGAGCGTGTTTAATCTGCTGATCAGCGAATTCTCCGCGCGAGGGATGTGAGCGAAACTCAAAAGGTACTCGAGGTCTCCGACCTGACCACCCAGTTCGTCACCCAGGACGGCACGGTCCACGCCGTCAACGGTGTCAGCTTCGAACTCAAGAAGGGCGAGTTCCTCGGTGTCGTTGGTGAGAGCGGCTCCGGCAAGAGCGTCACGATGATGTCGCTGCTCCGTCTGATACCGATGCCGCCAGGTGAGATCGTCGGTGGCACCGCGATGTTCGAGAACGAAGACCTGCTTCAAATACCCCTGGAGGACCTCAGGAGAATTCGCGGTGGGAAGATCGGCTTCATCTTCCAGGACCCGATGACATCACTCAATCCCGTCCTCACCGTCGGTTTTCAAATTCAGGAGTCACTGGCCCTCCACACCGACACTCCGGAGAAGGAGCTGGAGCCAAAGGCCGCCGCACTTCTCAGCCTCGTCGGAATCCCGGACGCCAAACAGCGCCTCAAGAACTACCCCCACGAGATGTCGGGTGGGATGCGCCAAAGGGTCATGATCGCCGTGGCACTCGCCTGTGACCCCCAACTCCTCATCGCCGACGAGCCGACCACGGCCCTCGACGTCACCATCCAGGCGCAGATCATCGCCATCGTGAGGGACCTGAGGGACAAGCTGGGCACGGCGATGATTTGGATCACTCACGATCTCGGAGTCATCGCCGGCCTGGTGGACCGAGTGGTAGTGATGTACGGAGGCGAGATCGTCGAGCAAGCTGCAGTGGCCGAGTTGTACGGCAATCCCCAGCACCCGTACACCGTGGGTCTGCTGGGCTCGATTCCGCGTCTCGACCAGAAGGGACAGGAGCTGATCAACATCAAGGGCCAGCCTCCGAGTCTCTACAAGAAACCCGAGAGCTGCTCGTTTGCTCCGAGATGCCCTTACGCCTACGAGAAATGCCGAAACGAGGATCCAGCTCTGATCCCCATCAGCGACACCCACGCAGTTGC
>JBAVIK010000064.1:0-1722 GCA_049686815.1 Acidimicrobiia bacterium
GGGTACGCAACGATCACAGAGACCCGAGACCAACAGCTCGACGTTCTGTGAGCGGAACCCGTGATGGTCCGAGAGGTGGCTCTCAATCTGGGAGACCAGATCACCTGTGTGATGCTGGACCCGACCGCATGAGACGCAACGAAGATGAAACTGCTCATCGGGATGTGCGAGCTCCCAATGCGACGCAGTACCGGCACCCAGGTTCGATTCACGAACGAGCCCCAACTCCTCGAACAGACTCAGCGACCGATAGACCGACGAAAGATTGACCGTCGGGTCCGCTGTGGTGACCTGAGCCGCGATGTCTTCAACCGTCAGATGGCTATCGGCGTCGGTCAACACATTCCACACAACGAGACGCGGGCCTGTCATGCGATGACCTTCCCGGCGAAGTACTTCGGCGAGACCCGACGCCGTGTCTGACATAGCGAGATGGTAGGTCGGATTATCTCCCACAGTTCCAGACTTTATTGCGAATGATTTGCAAATGCGATAGTCTCGCAATAGGTGTTCGGAGACAGATAGACATGCACGTACCCGACGGGTTTCTCAGCGCCGGCACATCCGTCGCCACGGGCGTGATCAGCATCGGAACCGTCGGCGGCGCCCTCCGTCAGGCAAGAGACCAGTTCAAGGAGAAGGCTGTGCCGTTGGCGGGCATCAGCGCGGCATTTGTGTTCGCGGCACAGATGTTCAACTTTCCGGTGGCAGCGGGCACGACCGGTCACCTCCTTGGTGGGGCCCTGGCAGCGATCCTTCTCGGGCCATCGGTCGGGGTCGTCGTGGTGACCATCGTTGTCGTCGTCCAGGCGTTTGCCTTTGCAGACGGTGGAATCACGGCACTCGGGACCAACGTGCTCAACATGGCAATCGTCCCGGCATACGGTGGATTTGCCGTATTCACGTTGCTGCGGAGGTGGTTGCCCCGGTCAACCGGCGGTGTAGTCGCAGCAACCGGCCTTGCCGCGTGGCTCTCAGTAGTCCTCTCCGCGGCTGCTTTCTCGATCGAGTGGCTTTTTGGTGCTACAGCTCCTGTCCCATTCGACACAGTCTTCGCCGCGATGGTGGGGGTACACCTCGTGATAGGAATCGGTGAGGGAGTGCTCAGCGCCATCACGTTGGGAGCAGTCATGGCGGCCCGTCCCGACCTGGTGTACGGGGCCGCCGATCTCACGGCCGCGGAAATTGGCGATCGCACTCCCGTGAAGATGCGAACCTTCATCATTGGCGGCATCCTCACGGCGCTGATTCTCGGGACTGTGGTCAGTCAGTTCGCTTCAGGCGATCCGGACGGCCTGGAACGAGTTGCAATTGAAACCGGGATCGCCTCCGCCCAGCCACCGGCCAGCACAGACTTCGCCTTGTTTGCCGACTATGCCACCGACGGCGTGGGCAATGAAAGGGTGAGCCTGGCCGTTGCTGGGGCAGCTGGGGTCCTAATCGCGTTCGCAGTGGGAGGTGGAGTCTTCCTGGCCATTCGCGATCCGGACAAGGAGAAGGTCTGATGGGGGCGGGACACTCGCACGCCCTGTATGTCCACGAACACTCTTTGATTCACCGTCTTCCCTCCGAGACCAAGCTGGTTGCCGTCGCCGCCTTCGTAGTCACGGTGGCTCTCACCCCACGCGAAGCCATTCCTGCGTTTGCCGGGTACGCCATCCTTATTGGGTCTGTAGCCGGCCTTGCCCGGATCCCGCTCAAGTTCATGGCCGCAAGACTCAT
>JBAVIK010000065.1:0-2168 GCA_049686815.1 Acidimicrobiia bacterium
GTCGGGCGCATAGAGCATCCGTATCTCGGTAGGCGACTCGAAGGCATTCCCACCGCCGTCCATGAAGGCGCTGGGAAACCCGATGGGATCCCGGCCATTGTCCCTTGGGTCGCCGGTGCCGGCGGGCCAGTCGTCGCCACAGCCGCAGACGTCGACTGTGTCGCCGGGACTGAATCTGCGGTGCTGTCCGCGGCGTCACCATCGCCACCACCGCCAGCGGCCAGAACCATTGCGATCAAGAGAACCATCATCGACGTTCGGGAATATGAGTTGAACACGACAACCTCCTTGTCCGGCAAAACTACTCAACGGAGCCACTAGCGTTTGTGCCCAAATGAGAAGCCAGCTCGCATTGCGCAACAAATGGGCCGACGAAGGCAAGAAAGTGGCGGTCGCCACCGTGATCAAGGTCCATGGCAGCGCACCGAGGCCCGAAGGCTCCAAATTTCTCGTCACAGATGCCGGGGACATGGAGGGCTCGGTGAGTGGAGGTTGCGTAGAGAACGACGTTTTCCTCCATGCCCAAGAAGTCATCGAGACCGGCAAGGCCAAAAAGGTGACCTACGGCATCGCCGATGAAGACGCCTTTGAAGTCGGCATGTCATGTGGCGGCACCATCGACGTTTTTATCGAACCGTGGTGACAACTGTCAACGACGCAATCCAGTCTCTGCTCGATGCCGAGTCGTTCGGCTCTGTCGTCACCGTTGTCGATGGTCCCGAGGTCGGTGTCAAGGCCGTTGTCAACGGTTCGGGAGAAGTCATCGCAGGCGCCCTGCCCGAAGCAATTGCGGGTGACGTCCTCTCCGATGCGCGGACCCTCATGGACCACGAGCAACATCGCGCTCTCGATTATGGCGAGCACTCGGTGTTCATCGAGACACTCGCCCCTCCACCGGACCTGCTGATCTTCGGGGCTGTCCACATCGGCCAAGCCCTGGCGGTGTTTGGTGACCAGATGGGTTATCGGGTCACGGTGGTCGACTCCCGTGCGCCCTTCGTCACCGAAGATCGTTTCCCAACTGCATACAAGTTGCTTGTTGGCTGGCCTCGCGATCTGATGGACCAGCTCCAATTCGACCGACGAACATGGGTGGTGGTCCTTTCACATGATCCCCGACATGAGACACCCCCTCTGGAAGCGGCTCTCAAGGCAGAAACCAGGTACATCGGGGCAATGGGAAGCAGACGCACCCACAAACAGCGGGTAGAACGTCTCAAAGAGCTCGGGTTCGACGAGTCCGATGTCGGCCGAATCCACTCCCCTGTCGGTCTCGACATCGGCGCCGAGACGCCACAGGAAGTCGCTGTGTCAATCCTCGCCGAGATGACCCTGGTCCGATATGGGGCCGGCAGCGGGTTGTCGCTCAAGGGTGTCGAAGGTCGGGTTCACAAACAACGACCAGAAGACGGCTGAGACATCAGTCGATACCGGTCCAGAGATCGACGATGTTCCCCTCCGGGTCGGCCATGAAAACGAATCGTGATTCGCGACCCGACGGGCCGGTGAAGTCAACTATCTCGCCCTGGAACGAGCCACCGGCCGTCACCACCCTCTGAGCGGCCTGGTGAACATCGTCGACGCGGAAAGCGAGTTGGCCTTGTCCGGGGCGATGATCCCATCCTGACGACGCTCCGCTGATCGAAATCAGCTCGAGAGTTGGTGCGTCCTCGTTGTCAGACAGCTCCAAGACCAGAATGCTCACCTCAGCGTCGGGAATCCCGACACCTCTCGATGCCTCCGGGTTGAGGACGCTCAACGGCAGGACCGTCTTGGCGTCCAAAGCCTCCTCGTAGAACCTGGCGAGCCGCTCGGGGTTCTCGGCGGTGATCTTGACCTGATCGAAACGCATCGCTGCGACCCTACCGAGCTGGATAGCCTTGGGCTCATGCTGCTGGAACGTGACGACCTGATCGACACGTTGGAACGCCAACTCGACGAATCGAGCGAGAACTCTGGCTCGGTGGTGCTGATCGCGGGTGAGGCCGGCGCCGGCAAGACCTCGCTCGTCAGAACCTTCCTCGACTCCCTCGATGATCGCATCCTGGTGATCCAGGGAGCCTGCGATCCACTCACGACACCGCGACCACTCAGTCCGTTGTACGACTTTGCGGCCGACCCTGACTCAGGTCTCAGCGATCTTCAGCTGGTCGATCGCGACGCAATCG
>JBAVIK010000066.1:0-6579 GCA_049686815.1 Acidimicrobiia bacterium
TGCTTCCGAGGAGCCCCTTGAGCTCGACAGTATCCAAGAAGAGTTCACCGTAGAACACTCCGACAACAGCGAATTTCACGCCGAACGACTTAGTCCTGAAGTCGGTGAGATCGATCTGTGGGTGAAAATACCCTCCAAGGGCTGCCAATTCGTAGCTGGCGACTGTCTTCCAACTGGATCCGTCGGTGGTCACCTGGACCAGGAGCTGACCGTCTGAGAGCTCCTCATCTACGTAGCCGGTCAGCTCAAAACAGATGTCGGCTTCCTGGAACACTGAGAGATCGGCAAATCGCTTCACGCCGAAGGTGACACCGTCGCCCTTGCCTTCGATGTGGAGACACTTGTAGTCGGCGCAGTAGCTGTCCGTGTAGACATGGAGTATTCCTGATTCAGGACGATTGTCGTCACCAAATTCGGACCACGCTGACCCCCATTTGAGCGAACCGTCGTTGCCCGAATATGAGACTTCGTTCCACCGATCGAGGTAGCTGGCGTACGGCTCGCCGGCCAGTGCAACTGAGGACACTGCCATCAGGGCGGCGACGACGACGAGACCCAACGCCCGTCTCATTGCGTCATCGCCCTGATCCTGTCGGCCACTGACTCCGCCTCGTCTTGATGTTCTGTCATGTCGATGGACATAGCCGGGACATTCACGGTGAAGTAGGTCTTGCCCGCGAACCGCTGATACGAGAGCCGACCACCCAACATGTTGGTGAGCCGGGAGGCGATGGCGAGACCGAGACCGACACTCCCGGTGAGAAGGGTCTGACCGCCGGCGTGGATGAATCTCTCGAAGAGCTTTTCAATTTGCTCCTCCGGAACTCCTTGACCGTTGTCCCAAATCTCGATGTCCACCGTGTCGTTACCCGCCGAGACTTCGACGCCGATCTGAGGCCCACCGTGCCGCGCAGCGTTTGAGAGAAGGTTGACCAGCACGTGACGTAGCCGAGCACCGTCGGTTTCGATCAGCTCGTTGGTGGGCTCCCGCTTGATGGTCAACCCGGCACGCTCGAACGGGGTGATTGCGCTTTCGACGATGTCCTGGACACGTGTCGGGACCTTCTCGATCTCTATGCCGGTGCTTTCGAGACGTGATGCAGTCAGCAGATCATCCACCATGCGGGTCATCTCGGCCGCTTCGTTGGCGATTATTTGAGCTATCTCGGTCGTTTGCTCGCGATCTTCGGTACCACCGTCCGTGAGAATCTCAGCAAACCCGTATATCGACGTGAGCGGGGTGCGAAGCTCATGGGACAAACCGGCGATGAAGGAGTCCTTGGCTCGACCAACGGCACGTTCCGCCTCCAGCTCCAGCTCGGACTTGAGTCGGTACTCCTTGACCTGGCGCCGGGCGGTCCACCAGTAGATGGCCACAGCCACCCCCGGGATGGCAAGGGTAAGAATGAAGACCACGTAGCCATTGACCCGAGCCGCCGCCGCCGTGTTGTCAGCAATCGCCGCCTGAATGGCGGCCTGTTCGGTCTTGAGAGACTCAACGAGATTCAGGTATGCAGTCTCGGTGTCTCCGAGAAGCGTCATCTGGGCATCCGCCACCGAGCCGTTGTCGAGGAGTTCCATCGACTCGCTCAACGGCGCAAGAAAATGGGTGAGAAAGGCTGCGGACTGACTCGACCCACCCTGAGCCTCGAGATTCTTCAGCTCGTTGTATGAAACCTCGACCTGGTCCATCGCGAATTGAAGGTCTTCGTCAGCAACCAGCCCCTCGCCCTCGAGGCCGGCGAAGGTCACAGCTTGCACCATCGCCGCGCGGGCCAGCGACGACGTCCCGAGAGTTGCGTTTGCCCAATGCAGCGACGCCGCGTTTCCGGCGACCTTGGCGGCACCGATCGAATTGGAAAAGGCGAGACTTGCGACAAAGAGGACGAGCAGAAGAGAGGCACCCACTGCTACTACGACGGTGCGGTTCCTTGACTGAGATCGGGCTTCCACCTCCGTACCCATATGGGAAACATCGGCAGATAGCACCAAGAATCCTCATAGGCCGAGCGGTCCATTGACTAGTCGGCTGCTATTGGCGCCAGCGGGTCAAGGCAGGCGCCCAAGATCCGCCACGACTGGAAAATGATCAGATGCCTGAGACCGGATGACACCGACATCGAGCGCCACCAGGTCGCCGGTGTGAAACACATAGTCGATGCGAAACCTCGGCGAATCGGAGCTGGCCGTGTAGCCGTCCCCCACTCCGGCTTCGGTCCACGAATCGACCCACCCGGCATCGGTGATGTCATCTATCTGCCGCCAATCCGGCCGCGCATTGAAGTCCCCTACCAGGATCGCCGGCTCGCGCCCTCCCCACTGAGCAAGCACCTCCGATATTTGCTGTTGATGGACCGGGTAGAGATCGGCTTCGGGATCGTCGTCGTGAACCGAACGATCGTTGACATGTTGCAAATGTGTTGTGATGAAGAGCAGGCTCGAGTCGCCCACCGAAACCGAGGCGCCCACATAGCCGCGACGCATCGGCGTGCCGACGAGAGGCAGATGGGCACGCTCGGCGGTTGCGATCGGAAAGCGGCTGATGATTGCATTGCCCCACGTTGGATCGGTGGTTCCGAAATAGGCTGAGTACTTGAAGCCAGTTCGCTCCATCAGCAGCGTCAGCTGATCGCTGACCCCGGAAATGAGCCGTCCCCGCGGCACCTCTTGAAGCCCGACGATGGTTGCTCCAGAGTCCTCGATCACCTCGGCGATAGCGTCCAGGTCGAGCCGACCATCGATGTTGAAGGACGAGTGAATGTTGTACGTCATCACCCGTAGCGGTTCATCGAGGGCCAACTCCGCCGTGGAGGTCGATCTTGCAAAGAGGAACCCCAGCAGTGGCAGCGAAGCCGCCAACGCGGCGAAGGCCCAGGTCTGTTGGGAAAGCCCTGGGCGGGTGGCAGGAGCCATGAGGACACCACCCAGTCCGAAACCGGCGAGAAGCAACACAGCGCTATGCCTCACTTGCTGTTGGGTAAAACCCAGATCGAGATCGAGAGGCACGTAATATGCCAGCCCGAGAACCACGAACATCACCATCCCCGCGGTCAAGAAAGTGGCTTGCCACCCAATCCCACGCTCTTCGGGATCGCCAACCATCGCCGCCCACACCAGGCCGGCTGCAGGTATGGCGAGAAGTGTGAGGACGTTGAAAACCAGTGCGCTCGACTCCGCCCCGATCGCCGCTGCGACGAGAACAACCAGCCCCATCAGTGCGAGAAAGCGGTTCCTGCCCCACCAGGTCACCGCGACCAGAGCCACCACATTCAGGAGGGCGATGCGCAGTTGGGCCTGGGCGCCGCCGATGCCTGCGACTTCTGACGTCCAACCCTGATTCTGGAGGACGAGAAACTCAAACAGCAGGAACGGACCAATCCCGGTCAAGACCAAACCTGTCCTCCAGCCGACACCTCGACGCTCGATCGGAGGGCTGGCCCATAAGACATACAAAGCCGCGACGGACAGCGCAACCACCATCGCGAGCGGTGCGATGCCCGACTGGTAAGACACGTCGAGGCTGAGCCCCATTCCTCTGATCGCCGAATCAAGGGCGATGCCGAGGAGGACACCTCCGACGAGGGCCGACCGGCCCATAGAGAACAGCAAGGGCAACAAGCCAACGAATGCGGCAACGCCGAACGCGGCCGACCAGAGTTCGACTGACGGATCGGACGACACCTGATTGACCACTCTGGACAACGCCAAGATCCATATCCCAACCCATAGCGCCCCCCTCACGGTTACAACTCGGCACACGATCGGCAATGCCACGCCAAAGAGAAACGGGGCTATTGCGATGGGAATCAGATCGGTGACGCCCACGCCCACCGTGTCCCGCAGGTACCAAGTGAGGGAGCCAAAGAAAAAGCGAACTGACTGTGCCCCGATGACGAAGACCAGGGCCCCAAACAACGACCTCAGAGTCCTCGCAGGCGCTGGAGCGTCGAACACGATCCAAACATACGCCAGAGTCCGAGTTCGGGTGTGACTTCGTAGGACTATCCGAGACCCGAGACCTCAGGATTCACCAAGGAGCACCGGAGCGTGTATTGGCTAGGAGGAGGCCTGCAGGCCCAACTCGATCAGCTCAGCCAGAGCCGACTCATCCGCTGACTCTCCCGAGATGATCACCCAGCCCGGGACCGGTCGAGCCGCGAACTCATAGGGACGGGCCTCCGCTCTTCCCACCACCGACGGGTAGGCCGTTTCGGGGACGCGCACCAAAACGTCTTCTCCATGGATCGCGATGGCCAAACGGTCATCAAGCCAAAAGGACTTCCCACCCATGAACGCCCCCTCGACAACGTCTCCCCGATCCACCAGTGACTGCCTGATCCGTTGTGAAAGCACTGCGGTTTGATCCATGACCTCACCAATCTACGCCTCATCGTCGCCACCGCTTCGGTTCTTCACCTTGTGTGGAACCTGAGGCAGCCCTTACCGGTTTGACGTCGATCGGGCCAGGCGGGTTACAACACCGTGTCATCGAGGACCGGCTCCAAAGCCACGACCGGGATCGCCCGTGTGGTTTTCGACTGGTATTCCTCATACCCCGAGTAGGCATGGACGATCCTCGGCCACCAAACACTACGCTCCTCGGCGCTGACGGTTCGAGCATGCATGACGACACTCGTTCCTCGAGTTGTGACCACCACCGATGGGTCATCCAATAGGTTGAGATACCACTCGGGATGGTGGTCGCGGCCACCGAAGGAAGCAATGACTATCAGCCGACCTTCCTCTTCCAAGAAGAGCAGCGGGACGGTGTGCTTCTTATTGGTCCGCCGACCGATCGTCGTCAGCAGGAGCATGTCGTTGTCGACCAGTCGCCTGCCGATTCGCCCTCCCGTGGAACGAAGGATCAATCGGTGGAACCTCGACCAGCGCTTCACGTTCGAGTCTTTCATGCCGGGTCGACAAAGTAGCGATCTGGGCGGTGCTGGCTAGCAACCCGGATGGGCGTGTCCTCAGAATCGCCTCAAAGATATGGGGGCCGACCGGTCATCTCCAATTTGGTGTTGTCGATCTCCCAGGTGAGACGGTCTTCGACCGAGGCGACACCATCGATCCGTTTGGTGAGCTCGATAAGCAATTCGGCGTCGGCGCGGGTTTCCATCTGGCCACTCAAACGGAGGTTGCCGTCTTCACACACGATCGACACACGTTTTGGGTCAACCCACATCACCTTGCGCATCACCTCGCTTGTGATCTCGTCGACGATGTCGTTGTCGGGACGAACGAATGCCCGCAAAATGTCTGTTCTCGAGACGAGGCCAACCAGGTCACCCTCTTCGAGCACCGGCAACCGTTTCACCCCATCGATGCTCATGGTCCTGGCAGCCTCCACATGGTCCGCGTCGGGGCCAATCGTGTGAACGTCGCGTGTCATAACGTCTCCCACCAACAACTCGTGGCTGGGAATTCCTTCGTCTTTGGCCAAAAACCTGAGGAGCCCGGCTCGCTTCTTGGCGGAACGGCCGGCTTCGGAGCGAACGAAGTCCGCCTCGGTGATGATTCCGACGAGCCGTCCCCCGTCGGTCACGGGTAGACCGCTCACACTTGCCTCCAGCATTCTTCGCGCCGCCTCCTTGAGCGAGGTTTCGGGTCCGACGGTGAGAATGTCCTTGGTCATCAGTTCACGAATACGCATGACAACCTCCTTGACACCTCGAACATAAGACCTTGACTCCCCGAAGACATCTGGCGAAGGACCCGCTTATCGGGGCAAAAGGTCCTGATTGATCTCTACGAGTCCCGAGGGGGCGTCAGGCGAAGAACCAGGATGCTTCCTCGAGACGGCGAGGGTCCAACTCACGGACCAAACGGCACGATTCGTCAAGATCTACCTCCACGATCGAATCACATTGCAGTGCGACCATGACGCCGCTGACCCCTTCCATCGCCAGCTCCGCCGCTCTTATACCGAATCGTGAGCCGAGCACACGATCAAAGGCCGTTGGCGAACCGCCGCGCTGCAAATAGCCCAAGGACATGACTCGTGCCTCATACGCGGTCAAGCGCTCCAGTTCAGCCGCTACACCGTTGGCCACTCCACCAAGACGCTCGAATCCAAACTGATCGACTTCATGTCCGGTCTGCCGACCGGTTGGGTCGGGTATACCCTCCGCCACCACCACGATGGAATAGTCGTGACCCGAGTCGTGGCGCTTGGTGAGCCGGACCGCGAGGTCGGGATAATCGATTGCCGATTCGGGAACCAGGATCGCCTCCGCTCCACCTGCGAGACCGGCCACGCCCGCTATCCAACCTGCGGTCCGACCCATGACCTCGATGACCATTATTCGATTGTGAGCCTCGGCGGTGGTCGTGAGCCGATCGATCGCATCGACGACAATCTGGACTGCAGTGTGAAACCCGATGCTCACCTCAGTCCCCCCCACGTCGTTGTCGATCGTCTTTGGTATGCCGACTATCGATAAGCCATCGGCCTGGAGACGAGAGGCAGCGCGGAGTGACCCATCACCGCCTATCACGATCAAACACTCGATTTCGTGCTTCTGAAGGTTGCGTTTGACCGAGTTCGCGCCATCGGCGTGGACGTATGGATCCATCCTC
>JBAVIK010000067.1:0-17828 GCA_049686815.1 Acidimicrobiia bacterium
GCCGATGTGCTGGGGCAGTTCACGATCCGTACCGCCAACACCATCCAAAGGCTCGTTCCGAGGCTATGAAGCGTCGGATATTCGTGACTACTGCTGGGCCATCAGCCGCGCCAGCTCCGCTTCGTCATCCGTGATCAGCTCGCCGGAGAGGTCGACTGTCACCGAATGGATTGTCCCGGTGAACTCGAACGGTGGCGAATAGACCTCAGGCAAGACCGGCGCCCCCAGATCGTATCCACAGGACATGCCTTCGATCTCGTAGAAGATCGGGGTGGTGTGCGGGACCGCGAGGGCGGCAACGAGGTCGTCGTCGACATAGAGCTGGAATTCTCCCGGCGCACCCTTGCCGGCAGCAAAGTCGGGCTTTCCTGTGGGCTCGAACTCGAAACGGATCTTGTGCCGGCCCTCAGATACCGGTTCCGGTGAAGCCACCTCGAACAAGTCACGTCTGACGTAGTTCAAGCAGTACTTCGCATGACCGTCCTTCATGTAGAAGGCGAAGCCACCAGCAGCACCACCCTGGGCGAGGAGGATGCCATCCGCAGGATTGCTCGGGATGGTGACATCGGCTTCAATCGAATGGGGCCGGTTGAGTGTCGGGGGAGCCGCAAAGGCCGGAACCATGCCCAGACCGGGGTAGTAGACGAACTTCGTGCGGGGTCGTGAGGTTTGTGGTCGTTCGACCATCAAACGCTGTTGAGCACTCCCATCAAGGGGGAGTACCTTGTACTTGCCGGCCTCAGCCCACCACAGCGCAACCAGCTCATGGAGCTTGGCTGGATGCTCGGCCGCGACGTTGTTCGACTCGGTCGGGTCCTCGGTGATGTGATACAGCTCCCAGTGCTCAGTTTCGAGCTCTGCCAGAACCTCGGGAGGAGTCGGAGACCCAAACTTGCGGCCCTTCTTGGCGGCCTCGGTGAAGTTGGGCCCGGGCCATGGACACACTGCCCTCCATCCATCGTGATCGATGGCTCGGTGGGCGAACATCTCGAAGTACTGCGTCGTGTGTTTGGATGTTGCATCGGGATCATCGAAGGAATGGGCGAAGCTCACCCCTTCGAGTGGACTTTGGGACACGCCACGCACCGACCGTGGTGCCTCGATGTCGAGGGCTTCGAGGACCGTCGGGACCATGTCGATGGCGTGGGCATACTGGTAGCGGATTTCGCCGCGCGCCGCGATGCCTTTTGGCCAGGCCATGATGAAGGGATCGGTAGATCCGCCCCTGTAGGTCTCTCGTTTCCAACGCCGGAACGGAGCGTTGCCGGCCCAGGTCCAACCCCAGGCATAGTGGTTGTAGCTGGTGATCCCGCCGAGGGAGTCGATTTCAGCGAGGTTGTCCTCCACATTCTCTGCGATGTTGTTGAAGAACAGCATCTCGTTGACCGACCCTGCTGGTCCACCTTCAGACGATGCCCCGTTGTCGGAGATGACCATGATCAGTGTGTTGTCCAACTCGCCGATCTCCTCGAGCGTGTCGAGGATCCGGCCAAAGTGATGGTCGGTATAGCTGACGAAGCCGGCGTAGACCTCCATCATCCGTGCATAGAGACGACGCTCCGCCTCGGAAAGCGTTTCCCACTCCGGCACATCTGGGTCACGTTCCGGCAGCACCGCATGATCGGGGAGGATGCCCATCTCCTTCTGGTTGGCAAAGACTTTCTCGCGATACGCGTCCCAACCGTCGTCGAAATGCCCTTTGTATCGGTCCGACCACTCAGTCCACACGTGGTGTGGCGCATGTCCCGCTCCGGTGGCGTAATACATGAAGAACGGCTTCTCGGGAGCATTGACATGAGCATTGAGGATCATCGAGATGGCCTGATCGGCGAGGTCTTTTGAGAGGTGGTAACCGTCCTCTGGCATGCTCGGTTGCTCGATCGACTTGTTGTCTTCGGTGAGCTCGGGGAACCACTGGTTGGTCTCTCCGCCGAGAAACCCGTAGTAGCGCTCGAAGCCACGACCGACGGGCCAGCGATGGAAAGGCCCAGCGGCGGTGTTCTCCTCGGATGGGGACAAATGCCATTTGCCAACACAAAAGGTGTTGTAGCCGTGAGGAAGAAGGATCTCGGACAGCATTCCGTTCTCGAATGGCATTCGAGCGTCATAACCCGGAAATCCGGTGGCCGTTTCCATGATCGAAGCAACTCCACTCGAATGGTGATTGCGCCCGGTCAAGATGCAGGCCCGCGTCGGCGAACAAAGGGCTGTGGTGTGCATGTTGGAATATTTGAGACCCATCGCGGCCACGCGGTCGATATTCGGTGTCTCCACCAATCCGCCAAAAGGTGAGAGCTGGCCATATCCGACATCGTCTAGGACGAAGAACAGGACGTTAGGGGCGCCTTCTTTCGCTCGGATGGGAGCCGGCCACGCCGGCTCGGACTCCTGAGCTGTGAGCCCGATCTTTCCGGGGAAAGTCGTTCCTTGTTCGTATTCCACGACGGCCATCTGAGCTCCTGTTGAGTTAGTGCGGGCGGTATCTGTAGCCATCGATCCTAGAACAGAATCGAGAGTCCACTTTCTTGCAGCTGTTCTCGCCCCCACACCTGGCACAGTCGCTAGGTTCCGAGCCTCCATGATCGACGTCGACACGATCACACTCGCGGATCTCGAAGCCGATCCGCATCCCATCCTTGCCCAGCTCCGTGAGACGGCACCGGCGTGCTACGTGCCCAGCATCGAGATGTGGCTGGTCACGAGGTGGGAAGACGTCATCTATGTGTGTGAGCATCCGGAACTGTTCTCGGCCAACACCGATCCGAGCTGGCTACGTGAGTGCTTGGGCGAAAACATGCTCACCCTCGATGGTCAGGCTCACGATCGGCTCGCCAACGGAATGAGACCACCCTTTGCCGGGACCGCCACCGGTCGGGTGATGGCTGAATCGCTACCTGGAATGTTCGACGGGATCATCGATGGATTCATTGACCAGGGATCTGCCGACTTGATGCCGGCATATGCAGAACCGCTTGCGAATCTCACCCTTCTTCATGCTCTCGGTCTCACTTCAGTGACCTGGGAGGAGCTCGCCGGGTGGTGTAACGGGGTGATCACCGGTCTCGCCAACTTCGAGAACGATCCGGAGAAGTCAGAAACCGCTGCCGCCGCTCATGCCGAGCTGGGTGAGGCTCTCGAGAAGCAACTAGCGGCTGTCGATGCGAGCCCCGATGGTCTCGGTCTTGCCGCCTATCAAGAGGCTGGTTTTGATCACGAAGAGATCATCAACAACGTTCGGTTGATGATCTCCGGTGGCATCAACGAACCCAGGGATGCGGTCGGGCTGGTGATGTACGAGCTGTTGAGAGACCCGGTGCTCCTCGCTCGGGCGAAGGCAGACCAAAAGACATTGCGCAAAACGGTCGAGGAAACCTTCAGGTTCCACAGTCCGGTAGGCACGGCAACCAGACAGACCACCGCGGCCGTCGAGATCGGAGGGGTTACCATCCCCGAGGGCTCGATGGTGGGTGCGGTTCTCACGGCGGCCAATCGCGACCCGGAGCGGTGGTCGGAGCCCGATGAGTTTCGTGTTGACAGGGGAGAAGGCCCCCATCTCGCCTTTGCCATTGGCGAGCACCGTTGCCTCGGTGAGTGGATGGCACGTCAACAGGTTCGGACCGGAGTCAGTCGGCTTCTCGACCGACTACCGGAGATCAGGCTCGACGGTGAAGTCGAGCTCCACGGGTTCGAGTTCAGGGGACCGGTTGCCTTGCCAGTGACCTGGTCCAATCAGTAGTACTCGAGGTACTCGTTGATTTCCCAGTCGGTGGTGTGGGCCATATATCGGGTCCACTCAGCACGCTTTATGGCCATGAACCCCTCCACATAATCAGGTGAGAAGTCGGCGATGAAGTCCTTGTCGCTTTCCAGGGCGTCGAGAGCGGCTCCCAAGCTCTCCGGAACCGAAACGTCGGTGTCGACGCCGGTGATGCAATCTTGCGTCTCTGCTGGGGGGCAATTCAATTCGGCTTTCACACCTCGGAGTGCCGACAACAACGTGATAGCCGCGGCAAGGTGAATCGAGGCCGCTCCGTCGGCCACACGATGCTCCAGCCGAGTCGACATTCCTCGCGGGGGTGGCACCCTGAGGGCGACCCCGCGATGATCGAGGCCCCAATTGGCGTAGTAGCCATTGAGAGAAGCGGGTTGGAGTCGCTTGTATGCGTTGACGGTGGGCGCTACCAGGGCTGTCATCGAAACATGGTCGTTGACGATGCCGGCGATACATTGGCGCGCCAGAAGACTCAGTCCATCAGGGTCCGACTCGTCGAAAAGGGGGTTGTTGCCTTCCCCGTCGAGCAACGAGAAGTTGACATGGATCCCGCTTCCCCCACGATCCGTGATCGGTTTGCCCATGAACGCCAGCAGCAGCCCGCGACGGGACGCGATCTCCTTGGCCATAACCCGGAACAGGAACGCATCGTCACACGCGGCGAGAGCCTTGTCATAGCGCAAAGTCAGCTCGAACTGACCGTCGTCGTACTCAGAGTTGACCGACTCCAGCTCGATGCCCACCTCCAGAGCGGTGTCCATGATTTCGTCGATGGTCCCGCTCGGATCGACTGCAGGGCCCGTGCCATAGACGTAAGACCCTGGGGTGTGGATCGGCAGCCAACCACGATTGCCATCGGGTTCGAAGAGGAACGCTTCCAGCTCGAATCCGACCTGGACCTCGTATCCGAGCTCCTTCCAGTCGGCAAGCACCCGTTCCAGGATGGAGCGAGGGGCGAGCTCGACCGGGACACCGTCTTTGGATACCGACGCGACCACGACGCCCGTGCCGTCCTCCCAGCCGGGTCGGACATCGTTCAATGAGAAGTGGGCTTCCACATCGGGAAAGCTCTCATGATGAGCCCCAGGGAAAGGGATCATCTCCCGGTTCAGCTGCAAAGAGAAGAGAGCCACACAGTGGTTGCTCCCGTCGGCAGCTGCCCTAGGCGACAGGTATTTGCCTCTGGCAAGACCGAGGTGGTCCGGCCACAGGAAGCGGACACGTTTGTAGCTTTGGTCGCTCAGCTCGTTCTCCTACTCCAGGTTGGAGGTCCAAGACCGGCTTGAAGAGTAACAATCGCACCCCGTGGCGGGGTAGGGGAATGCGGGTTAGCCTCGTCATCCGTGAAAGCCCTCGTCATCGAGCATGATCCGCTCTCGCGACCGGAGCGTGTCGGTGCACATCTCGAACGCCGGGGTGTGAGTCTCGACCACTTTGTCGTGGTCGACGACATCGATGACCCCGAGGTATTCGCTGAGTTCCCGCGGGCCCCCTATGACATCCTCGTGGTGATGGGGGCGCCGTGGTCGATCTACGAGCCCCGTGTGCAGGGCTGGGTTCTTCCTGAGCTCGATCTGATTCAAGGTCACGTGTCTCGGGGAGCACCGGTGTTGGGCATCTGTTTCGGTGCCCAGGCTGTCTCGCAGGCAATGGGAGGCGTAGTCAGACGTTCTTCTACACCCGAGTATGGGTGGGGCAAGATTGCGAGCACGACGGACTCGATTTCTGATGGCCCCTGGTTCCAATTTCACCACGACGACTTCACGCTTCCTCCTGGAGCGAGAGCCCTCGCCGACAACGGCGCCGGTCTTCAAGCGTTTCAGCTGGGTCCGAGCCTGTGTGTCCAGTTCCACCCCGAGGTCACTACAGAGCTCATATCTTCTTGGTGCGGCGCCGGTGGAGACCAGGAGCTCCTTGCCAACGGAATCGATCCGGCGCAAGTGATCGAGGAGACCCGGTTGATCGCTCCACAGACCCAGGACGATCTCGAGACCATGCTGGACGTGTGGCTGGAGAGGATGGGTAGCGACTGAGCACTGCCCGCCCTGAGGTACGGGTCGACCTGACCGATCCCGACCTGTGGCGCGCCGGCGTGCCCCACTCCGAGTTCAGCCGACTTCGTCGGGAGGCACCTGTTGCGTGGGCCGACCATCCCGGCGGCCATCGCGGTTTCTGGGTGGTGTCGGGCTACGACGACGTTGTTTCCATCCTTCGAGACCCGTCGACGTTTTCGTCCCGGGGTGGGGTCATCACGCTCGAGGATCTCGACGAGCACCAACTGGAAGCGCGGAGAACAATGCTCGAAGAGGATCCGCCACGGCATAGGCTGCTCAGAAATCTGACTGCGGCCCACTTCACTCCCAGGGCCGTGCGGGCCTACGAGAGCTTTGTGCGATCGCTGGCCGCCTCCGCCATTGAAGAGGCGATAGCCAACTCTCCATCCGATCTGGTCACGGTGCTGAGTGAAAAGGTACCCATCCGGGTTCTGGCGAAGATTCTTGGAGTGCCTGACGAGATGGTCGACGAGCTCGTGAGTTGGGGCAATCAGATGATCGGTGCCGACGATCCCGAGTATGAAACAGAGACGCCCGACGATTCCGAAGCTTCACGCCTCCTGCCTTTTGGGCACCCGGCGGCGGCCAGAGCGTTCGACATGGCGTGGAAGCTCGCCGGGGATCGTCGTCTGTCGCCCGGCGAGGACGTCATGAGCGCCCTTGCCCTAGGTGACCTCGATGGGAGCCCTCTGAGTCGCGACGAGTTGGGGACATACTTCGTGCTGCTGGTGATCGCCGGGAACGAGACGACCCGGCACACGATCACCTCGGGTGTGATGGCTTTGGCCTCTGAATCCGCTCAGTGGGAGAAACTCCGTGACGGTGCGATCAGCAGCTCGGTTGCTGCTGACGAAGTGATCAGGTCGGCTACCGCGATTCACTTCCACCGCAGAGTCGCCACGCGGCCTGTGACTCTCGGGGAGGTCGAGATCGGGTCCGGGGACAAGGTTGCCCTCTACTTCGCGTCGGCCAACTTCGACGAGTCTCGATTCGATCACCCGCATCAATTGGATCTCGAACGCTCGCCAAACCCTCATGTCTCATTTGGAAGGGGTGGCCCACATTTCTGCCTGGGGGCTCACCTGGCCCGTCTGGAGGTCGGAGTTGTTCTGGAAGAGCTCGCCAGACGTGTTCGCCAGATCGAAATACTCGGTGAACCTCAACGTCTCAGATCCAATCACATCAACGGGATCAAACACCTCGAGGTGAATCTGCACCCGAATTGATCAGTCCCGATTCTCGGCCGCATCGACCTGTGCCTCATTGCTAGCTTCGTGTGACGGCAAAAGGAGGTGCGATGGCAGACACAGGTAGTTCCGGAGTGAGGTTGGAGGCGGCAGCTGTCGGCTTCCCCACGGCGCTAGCCACCGCTGTCGGGCTGATCATCGCAGGATCCGTGCTCTTGACAGCTCAAACCGGCTTCGGTGCTGGCGGGTATGTGTTTGCCTGGGCGATCCTCATCGGATTTGTCCTGATGATGGCCCAATCGGCCAGTTTCTCAGAAGCGGCCGGGATCCTCCCCACCGCCGGCTCGGTGTACGACTACGTGGCCGCCGGCATGGGTCGATTCTGGGCAATCACGGGAAGCCTCGCCGCCTATCTGGTGGTGCATGTCTTCGCGGGTGTTGCCGAGACCGCAACGGCCGGTGTTTTTGCTTCGTTCAACTTCGACTTCCTCGATGGATTCCAGGAGAGCGGTTCGTGGTGGATCGGCGTGGCGCTCATGGTCATCCTGGCGATTGTGAACATGCTGGGAATCCGGCCATATGCCTCCACGGAGATCGCGATGACCGCATTCATGTGGGGCACATTGATCATTTTCGGGGTGGTCGGGCTTCTCGAGACGAAACAGTCGGATATCACCGGCTTCTTTGGGGAGTCATTCGTCGGGACCGATCTGACCGCGGTGATGACCATGACCGGTCTTGCCCTCTTTCTATTTGTTGGTGTCGAGTACGTGACCCCGCTTGCATCAGAGTTGAAGGACCCAAGCCGGACCATTCCCAGGGCTATGTACATCGGGGTGACTGCGGTTGCTCTGGCGATGTTCCTCTATGGAGCAGCCGTGGCAAGACAGGTGCCGAATGTGGACCTCGGCGATGGGACCTTCATTCTGGACACACCGCTGGCGATTCCGGCTTTTGCCCAGGCCGTGATGGGTGATCTTGGGCAGGTTTGGCTGGGTATCGCAGTGCTACTGGCCTCCGCGGCCACCTTGAACACCTTGTTGGCCGGTATCCCACGGATCTTCTATGGAATGGCCAAGGACGGCACTCTTCCCAAGGGCTTGGGTTACCTCCACCCCCGCTACAAGGAGCCCTGGGTGGGCATCATCCTGGTCGCTCTGATCGGGATCGTCGGCGCGATCATCATCGACGGTGATATTCCGGGCATCATCAACTTGATCCTCGCCGCTGTCATGGCGTGGATATTCAGCTACATCCTCGTGAACATTTCGGTAATTGTTCTACGGAGTAGACGCCCCGACATTGACCGACCGTACAAGACACCCCTCTATCCGTTGCCCCAGATCCTCGCTTCGGTAGGGATGTTGGTCGCCGCTTGGTACATCGCCCCACCGGGTGTGACCCGGGGTGAGATCTACACACCGTTCTTCATAATGTTGGGGATCTGCGCCCTGTACGCACTCATCTGGACCTACGGAGTGAAGCGGATCAACCCGTGGACACCGGTCGATCCTGAGGAGTTGAAAGCCGCCGAGGGCGTCTAGATCTGGTGCGGCGTTCGGGTTCGACGCCCGGTCAACCGATCTCGGAACGTCTGTTGGGTCTGGTGGCGGGGGATCTCCCTGACCATCGATTCGAGCGCGATGATCGCGGTCTTGTCTCCTTCGTCCCCAAAGACCCCGGATCGATTCTCTTGGTCAGCTCTCGGGTCGAGAAGAGGTTTCTGGGTCGAACCGAGATCGTCCTATTCGAAGCCGAATTCCCTGCTGCAAGCTTTGGAGAATTCAGACTCGACATACGTCACACAGGGCGCGCCCGTCGTATCGGCGCGGAGGCTCGTGTCGTCGAAGGTGGGGAGGCGGCTCGTCGTTTGGCTGAGGCTCTCGGTCACGACACTCAATTCGTTGCAGCTGCTCTGCCCCTCGACTTCAAGAAGTTCTCAGTTTGGGGAGACGAGTCGATGGCTCACGCCCGAATCGAACTGATGGGTGCCAGCTACGTTGGTATCGCGTTCCCTCCGGTCCGCTCATACGTCCGGCTCTATCCGGATCAGCGCGAGGCGCTGATCGCCACCTTCCGCGAACTGGGCAGACTCATCTGAACAGGGTGCCGGTGGTCAAATGGCGAGGGCGGGGTACGGGCCGAGGGGTTTCATGTCGGGCCACTTGCCCTGAAGGATTTCCAGGCCAGAAGTGAGTGTCGAGACGACAGGACCCAATTCATCCGACTCGGCGGCCGCATTGATGAATGCTGTCCAAAGGGTGGCGTAGTGGGAGCGACGAAGCTCCCCGTCATCCCGATCCTCTCCGTGCATCATGTTTCGAAAATCACTACGCCAGCCCCCGGCCCACCGGTTGAGGGCCCAATGACCAGCACCAAACAAGAGGTTCGTCGTGAACCGATGGTCGTCTTCGAGATCAGGTATCCACTGGGAGGCCACTCGTCTATAGGCATCTTCGAAGATCCGCGCATCATCGGCCGAAACGCTCCTGGTCTCCCAGGTTTGCGGGAATCCCACACGCGCTCCGCCGAGGTCGCACATCACATTCAGGTAGACACCGAACTCGAAGTCGATCATTCGCACGTCCTCATCCCGTATGAGAAAGTTCTGTGGACCGGCGTCGCCATGAACGAGACTCCTGAACGTTGACTCGTCATGGATGGCTTGCTCGAGAATCGCCACGGACTCCCAAAACCTCGGATGGACGTCAACACCGATGACGTCAAATGATTCAGAGAACAAGTCCCTTCGTTCGAATCGAAAGTCCACGATGGAGTCGGAGTGTGGCGATGTTGTGGAGCGTGCCGCTTGGGCGTCGAGGAACCCAGCTTCCCGTCCGATGCCGGTTCCGTGCACTGTGGCCAAAGCCTCCCCACACCGTGCGAGTGTTGAGCGGACGTCGTCGCCCTCGGGATCGTTGAGTAGGTCTTCGAGGGTGGGACACTCCCCGAAGTCTTCGATCACCATCAGACTCGACTGTCGATCAGCGGCGATGACTCGTGGGGTAACACCACTCTCCTCGAGATGGTCGAGAACAGTCCACTCATTGAGGAACTGCTCCGACTCCGCACTGCCACTTCGATTCCATTCGGTCATGGTCACGTTCTTGACCACGACCGATGAGCCGAGATCGGCGACTTGCGGGGACATCTGGGCCCTGAAAACGTTATTGGGGCTCTCCAGGCGAATCGGATCACTCAGGGCTGCCCTCATATCGAGAGTCGAGGAGATGGCACGCTCCGCAGCTTCGACTACGCCCTTTTCGATCGTCATGGGAGGAAGGCGCTACCCGTAGAGAATCGACATGCAGGTAAGCCCGCCGTCCGCCAGTTGGATCTGTGACACGTCGATGGGCGAGACCTGGAAACCCAAACCGGCAAGGCGATCGCCAGTTTTGGGAGCATCGGCGGCGACCATTACCAATCCGTTGCCCAGGGGGAGGGCGCTGAAGCGGTTTCGTTCCCGTTCCTCTTCGTAGACGATTCTCAATTCTCCGAGTGCCCTTTCGTCGACTGTCCCCCTGGTCACGACCACGGTCTGATCGTCGATGGGGAGCACCGCCGACTTGAGGTGGAGTACCTCGCGGACGTCGATGGGGACGCAACTCAAGCCCACTTCGCCGGCCACGGACGATATCTGGTCGATTCCGTAGTCGTTGGTCCGCTTCGATCGGCCGACGTACACGGTATCGCCTAAGACCATCACATCCCCACCGTCGAGGGTTGCCGGGGCCACCAGGCGAGCCAGTTCGAAGTCTGCTGCCAGAAACTCGGCAACCGGCTCGACTTCGCCTCTTCGGGGTACTGCACCGGGTCTGGTGATCACCGCAATCGTCCCGATCACCACGGCAGTGTCCTCTATGAATACACAGTCGGGGTGGGCCGGGTCGGGGGGGACAAGTCTCAGGCGGTAGCCGGCTGATTCGAGTTGATCCACGTACGTTTGGTGTTGAGATCGAGCCATTTCGACATCGATCTCAACACCAGATCCACGGACGATCGCCCGATCAAAAGAGTTCGGGATGCCGCGTACGAGAGCAGTCGCCATCCGGCGATGGTAGGTACTCGCATTCGAACAGACCCGTCCCCTGCTATCTCAGCTGGCCGGGAAGGCCTCTTCGAACGATTCCCGGTACTCAGACGTCGACGGACCGCTGAAACCGCAATAGTTGACCGTCCCGTTTTGGGCGCTGATCAGATATTGCCCTCCCACCGTGAAGGGGATTCCGCCAATCAACGCCTCGAGTCCCTGCGGTGCGGTCAGTAACACTTCCGTGGCATCGCCTCCCAGGAACCACGTGTCGACTGTCAAAGTGACTTCAGGACCGTTTGCGGAGATGACCGTTCCTTCGAAAGCGATTTCAGCTACCGCAGCCAGCTCCTGTGGGGAGAAGGCAATGCAGCTTGCGAGAGTGTCATCTCCGCCGGCGGTTAGAACCAGAGGGGCAGCCAACGGCGCTGATCCTTGGTCCCGCGTGAAAAAAAGTCCGCCGGCGATTGCCAGCACGAGGGCTGAAACCGCAGCGAGGGCCGGAACCCAGCTTCGTCTGTTCGAGCGGGTCGGCTCGGTGCGCTCCTTGGTTGGGGTACTCATGATTGTCTCCAATAGTTGTCTCGACGACGCTGTCGTCAATGGCTCGGTAGGCACCCCGGGCGACATCGGATCGATCCGCTTCATTCGCTTTCTCAGATCGTCGGTCATCGCTACTCCCTGGTGCCTTTCAACGATTCATGTCCAGCAGAGCCGCGATCCTGTCGCGAGAGATTCTTGGCGAGCTTCTTGCGCGCCCTGCTGAGACGTAACGTCGCCGCGTTGACGCTCATGTCGAGGACAGGTGCAATCTCCCTCGGCTCGAGTTGCTCCCAGGCCCAGAGGCGGAGGATCTCACGATCGTCGTTTCCGAGTCGATTGAGCGCTGCTGTTAGCTCGGGGTCGGGCCCTGCATCGGACACATCGGGTTCGACCCGCATCTGAGGTTCTGCCTCGAGCCGTCTCACCAGACCTGTTTGCCTTTGCTCGCTTCGCAACTTGTTTGCGACTGAGCGTCTGGCAATTCCGTAGCTCCATGGGAGGATTTGTCCGTCTGGAGCATCGTCGAGCCGGCGCCACAGAACCAGCAAGACGTCCGAGAGAACGTCATCCGCGTCGGCCGGCTGGAGACGTCGACGGAGGAAGCGCTGAAGTGGGTCAAAGACCTCTCCGACGATCTCTTCGAACCTTTGACGTTGGTCAGTCGTTGAGCCCATCCAATCTTTCTGTCCGGCAGACGCGTGATTCTGTCACCCAGTCTGAAGATTCGCGTGATGTGAGAGGCGTACCGAAGCTGTCACCCAATACAAGGGTCGGCACCGTCATACGAGCATGATCACCACGATTGGTGTGATGGACAACGAACAGCAATACAAGAAATACGCATCTGAGTTGACCAAGTATGCGACGGGCCTGGTCGGGCCGACTGACGCCCAGGATGTCGTCGCGGATGCCTGTCTCAAGGCGTTCTCCGCCAGGGCCTGGCCGGAGGTGTCCAACCAGAGGGCCTACCTCTACCGGACGGTTCTCAACGTTGCCATGGATCACCATCGCTCCACTTTCTCCCGACGTCTCCGCGAATTGAAAGCGGCCGAGTCAGAGGTCGTGCCCGCACGGGAAGTCGATGTCGATGTGTTGACTGCGGTCGATCGGCTCTCGATACAGCAACGGGCTGCGGTGATGCTCACCTACTGGGCAGACCTTCCTCCCGAGGCTGTTGCTGAACGGATGGGTGTGTCGACAGGGTCTGTGAAGCGCCACTTGGCGCGTGCCCGGAAGCGATTGGGGGAGTGGCTGGCATGAGCGCCATCGATGATCAGAGACTCAAAGAGCTCGCCGAGCGAATCGTGGAGCTGGCTCCCGAGCCTCCCCAATATCCCGGAGACGTGGACCTGATTGCTCGGAAAACAGTGACCCGCAAGTGGAGCCCAGTCTTGGTTGTCGCTGGCGCTGCTGCGCTGGTCTTGGCGGGAGTCGGCCTTCCGCTGCTGCTCTCCGGGCAAGAGACGGCCCCTGATCCGGTTGCCACCTCCCTTCCTGGAGTCATCGACTCGACAGTTCCAGTGGCAACGAGCATCGCATCTGTGACAACGCTGTCCTCGACCGAGACAACGGTTGAGCAAACTGCGCAGAGTGTTGTCTTCGAGACAGTGGTCTATCTGGTGACCGATCCCGCCAGCAGCTTCACCGGCAACCCGGCTCTTGTGCCGTTTCACACCACGTTGTTGGGTGATGAGAACACAAATGTCACTCTGGCCACATTGCAGCTTCTGGGTAATCCTGATCAGACGGTGGAGCCACCCCAGGGCTTCTACAACGCCGTGCCCCCAGGGGTGGAGTTCTATGAAGCCACCGCCAAGAAACTCGACCAAATGGATGTGCTGGTCCTCGACGTGAGCAAGAACTTCGTGGAGGGTGCCGGCGGGTTGTTGGCCGACGTGACAATGTTGAATCAGATCGTCTTCACTGCTACCGAGAATGGTTTCGACCGAGTGCAGTTCACGGTCGACGGGGAGTTGGTCGACACATTTGGTAGTGAAGGGATTCTGATCGGTGATGGAACTGGTCGGTCAGACTTCGTCGATCAGCTCAGCCCGATCATCATCACATCGCCTTTCGTCCTGGGTGGCGACGAGCTGCCGCGAGTGGCTGGGCTCGCCAATGTCTATGAAGCCACTGTGTCTATGCGGATCGTCTGGGCCGAAAGTGGCGAGATCGTGTACGAGGACTACACAACGGCGTCGTGCGGAACCGGCTGCTGGGGCGAATACGAGTTCATCCTCGATAACTCCGCTTTAGAACCGGGTCAGCTGATCCAGGTATTTTGGGATTCACCTGAGGATGGTTCGATGCGGGACATCGTGAGCTATCCGGTTGGACCAGACGGCCGAGGATGGGATCTGTTCCCGACGCTAGACGGCTGAATCGCCCCGAACAGCGTCGGATCATGGCTGCGGTTCTCGCCGGTGTGGCAGCGGTCGCGGCTCGAGGACAGGATCTAGCCCCGGTTCGGTGATTCAGACCCTCCTCGGCCGGCTGTCAATCCCCGGGGTGAATCGGGAACTCGACCCTGGTGAGTAGCTCCTCGGGCGTCACCGTTTGAGGGTCGTTGAGATAGATCTCCCGGGGTGGTCCGGCAATCTCGTGGCCGTGCTCTGAAATCCAGCCGGTGATCGTGTGATAAGCGGGAGCGATCTCTTCGTAGGGGCCGTGATGGATGGCGGTGGCCATTGCACCACCTTCCAACTCCCGTGTGTACACCTGGCCGTCACCATCGAACGCTGTGTTGACGGGCACGCATATCTCGATGTCACCATCGGTCTCTTCGTCGATCACATGGTGATAGACGATCAACGGCGGTCCTGACGGATCAACACCCTCCCGTCCCATGGCATGCACTACAGAGCCAAAACCTGAGCCGATGTCATCGGCGATCTTGCTCAGGTTGGTATTTACCTTGGTGGCCGCCACCGTTTGCGGGGTCTCTTCGATGATTTCGACTTCGTAGGGCATGATTCCTTCCTTTCGTTGGATGAGTGTCTCGAGATATCTGAGGGTGCGTTCCTGGATCGCCAGTCGTTCGGCCAGTCGCTCCCGATGGGCTACGAGTTGTTTGTGGGCAAGCTCGGGATCGTTCGTGTCGAGGACGGTTTGAATCTCGTCCAGCGGCATTTCGACCGAACGCAGAATCCTCACCGCCTCAGCCCGATTAGCCTGCCCCAGGTCGTAATAGCGGTACCCCGATGCCGGGTCGACATAGGCCGGGGTCAGCAAACCGTTTTCGTCATACAGCCGCAGAGCTTTTACCGACAGCCGGGTCATCTTCGAGAATCGACCGATCGGCACCAGGTTCAAATCGCGCTCCTCATACGATCAATTGTCGCGTCTCCCCTCGGGGGAGAGTCAAGTGCTTTTCTCGACAAAAGCCGGTTCGGTGTGGACCCGACCTGCCGGCGGAGTCACAGCTAGCGTTTGAAGTCATGGTGGCCCCGTCCTCTCCCACTGCATCATGTGGAGTTCTTCTCATCGCTGACATGAGCGGATACACCATGTTTCTCAAAGAGTCGGAGCTCGAACATGCCCACGGCATACTGTCCGACCTCATGTTGGTCCTGGTGGAGGGAACCCGGCCCCCACTGGCGATCTCACGTCTCGAAGGTGACGCCGTCTTCAGCTACGGCATCGAGTCCCATTCGGTGAGCGGTCAAACACTGGTGGAGATGATCGAGGCTCTCTACATCGCCTTCCGAAGGGCGATCGAGCAGATGGTCTTGAACACCCGATGCAACTGCAACGCCTGCGCCAACATTGCCGGTCTCGACTTGAAGTTCATCGTCCACCATGGAGAGTTTCTGATTCAGACCATCGGTGACTACCGGGAGTTGGTGGGCAGTGAGGTCATCGTTGCCCACCGGCTCGCCAAGAACAGCATCATTGCCGAAACAGGGATCAAGGCCTATGCCGTCTACACCGAGGCAGCCGTCAAGGGTCTTGGCCTCGAGCTGGTGAGTGAGCAGTGGATACCCCATCGCGAGATCTATGACGCAGGCGAGATCGAATGCCGGGTCACGGACATGGCACCGGTTTGGGAAGCGGCTCGCAATCGCTCGGTTATCGAGATTCCTGAGTCGGAGTACGCAGGCGTGGCCGCGATAGACATCGATCTGCCAATCGAGCAAGTGTGGGACCGTCTCACCGACCCTGACTATCGAAGGATGCTCATAGGATCTGATCGCCAGGAAATCACAGACAAGGAATCAGGTCGCCGGGGTGAGGGCGATGTCTATCTTTGCTATCACGGCGATACCGTCGTCACGTCCGTGATCCTCGAATGGCTGCCCTTTGCCCGCCTCCTAACCAGAGACTTGATCCATGTCCCGGGCTCAACCATCTACCTGTTGGTCGACTACAAACTCGATCCCCTCGATAGCACAAGCAGACTCACCATGGCTTGCGCCCGACCGACTGGCCCGGGAGTTGAGATCTTCCCGTCGGTGCTGCCACACATGATGGAGGCGGTGAAAGCGGCACTAGCTGCCTTCAAAGACCGTGTCGAGGCAGACGCGAGCGTTGCAGCGAAGGTCTAGGACACGTTCGGTTGGAGGGTGAGAGAGCCAATTCTGTCGTCACGCAACCAAAAAGGACCCCTGGTTTCCCAGAAGTCCCTTTTGTCTTGTGAGGGCTCGTGTGCCCTCGATGTTTACTACCGTCGTCTCGCGGTCCGGCGTGAGGTACGTCGGGCCACTCTACGTGCTCCCATCATCTTCAACCTCCTGGTTTCGTACTCCGTATCCTAAAGCGGTCAGGCGCCTTCTACAGCGGCCAACACCTTGGCCTCTTCCGCAGTCATCAAACCGATCTCGATCAGGTCGAGTGGACTTATGAACCCGTCACTGATCCTGAAGCCACCGGCCCGGGCAATCGCGTCGCGGAGCGGCACGGCCCAGTGATGCTCGAGGAGGATCAGGGCTGCAGCCGAGTCGAGCGGGATCTCTTCTATCACATCCCACATATCGTCGTCGTCGAAGACTTCCAGACCGTCGACTGCCGCGGCGGCACCAAGCTCGGCTCCGGCCTCCATGCCTTCCTCGCCTGCGATGCCGAGACCAATGAGAGCTGCGACCTTGCTACCCATCTCGATGGCCTCGTCTCGACTGAGATTGCTCAAATGCACGACCTCGATGTCACCACCTGCGTCCTTGAAGACGGCGAGTGAGTCGATCACGCGAACCGTGTCGCTCTGTCGAAGCCGCTCGAGCTCCTCGATTATCTCTCCCTGGAAGTTCGGATGACTGAATCCGAGTACCAAGAGTTGAACGGGGCCTATAGCCATGATTCTCCTTTGAGGTTGCAGAGGAATTCCTCCTCCTGGTTGGCAACTTTACAGGACGATTCGCCTTCCGATTCTGCACTGGCGAACCAGGGGTAAATGCCTAGGGCGCATCGCCAAGTTTGGAGAGGACCATCTCCAGATGAGCGATGCGTTGGGTCAGTTCGGTCACTCCGCCTGCCTTCTTCATGGCGATATTCACGTTAACTCCGTCACCAGCTGTGACCATTTGTCGGGTCAAAGCGTCTAGGGCCGATCGCCTGGTCTGCAATTCGGCTGCCAGGACCTCCTTGGGTCGTCTCTCATCCCAATCTCGCGCGTAGCGGCGGGAAAGGGACCGAAGACGATCTTGTTCGGACTTCAGCCTGAATTTCTCCGGGAAGTCGTCAGGTGCGACCGCAAGCAGCTGATCCCGAACGCTTGCAAGCTGTCTGTTCAGCTCGTCGAGGACAGTATCCTCGTCCATGCTCTGAGCCTACGCTTTGATCCACCGTGTTCGTGTACGGTTGATCGTCGACGCCAAAAAGGAATACCACGTGGCAACAAAGAAATGGCTAGGCCTTGCAGCCATCACCGCCGCCATCGGCAGTGCGGTGGCGCTTGTCTTTGGCAAGAAGCGGAAGGCTGAAGATGATCCCAACGCCGAGAAGACAACCGAGATGGATAGCCATCCCGGTGAGGAGGAATGAGTCCTCGACGTGAGGGTTTTGTTGAAGCTCCAGTCAAAGGGCTCCGAGGTGCAGCCCTTTGAGACTTGCATTCATCGTCAATGACGTAGCCACCGAGGAAGCCGGCTACACCACCACCCGTCTGGGCGTATCAGCTGTGAATCGCGGTTTTGAAGTGTGGGTGATCGGTGTTGGCGATCTCGCCTATGACGCTGATGAGCGAGTCAAGGCCCGGGCCAGACGCGTTCCCAAGAAGCGTTACACCACCGGTCAGGCCTACTTGAAGG
>JBAVIK010000068.1:0-2489 GCA_049686815.1 Acidimicrobiia bacterium
GATTATGGGCACATGCGGGACCTACGGCTCAGGAGCCCTTGTACAACTCTTCGAGGGTTCGTCCGGTCCAATCCTCGATTTGCCCACCCACATGATCGCGCCATACATCGAAGATTCCTCGGACGTATTCCTTGGTTGAGACGGCGCCTAGCTCGATATCCTCGATGGTCATCGGCCAGTGTTTGGGCTCTTCGAGCTTCGTGTAGCACCCGCTCCGTTTGCCGACAGCAACCGCATGGCGAGATATCTCCGACGCCTTGGATTCCGGCTGCCCACGTTCCAAAACCGCCCCGAGTGTTATGAGATGCACGGCCACCGACTGAATCTGCTGGGGCATCTGGCCAGCGGGGTGTTGTGCCATGTAAGCGTCGGTGAAGAGCCGTTCGCTGTTGGTGGTTTGCAACACACCGAACAATGCCCAACACTCCGGAGAGCTTACGATGTAAGTATGAGTGACACCACCGGTGAGTGGCCTGCGCATGTGACAACCCGGACAGGTAGAAGACACTGTCATTGCCGACTAACGCTATCTCCCTCCGAAAGCCACCGTCATGTGTTTGAGGCATCGGTGGTGTGTCTCACAGTCGCGGCGTGGCGACAGGCCTAGGGATCTACCTGATAAACCAGCGAACCCGACCGGCCAATGTGCCTTGCAGTTCGTCGCGTTGCCAGCGCATCAGGGCCGCCTGACAAGCGGTGGAGCACCACTTCTGCGCTTTTCGCTTTGCCCGGAATCGATTGCCACATTCCAGACATGCGAGCCAGCGGTCGTTTTGAACCGTTCTCTGTGTCATCGGCAGGGCCAGGATACCGACCAAACCTGGTTTAGGCTCGGCTAGCGTCTAGAGCCGGGAATATTCGACTGTCGAAACAGTGTTAGACAGCTAGATCACTTGCCAGGAAAGGTTTATCTATGGCCACCGTTGCGTTGACAAAAGACACATTCGATCAAACGATCAAGGACAACGACACTGTGATCGTTGATTTCTGGGCTGAATGGTGCGGTCCGTGTCGGATGTTCGCACCTACATTCGAGACTGCGTCCGAAGAGCATGATGACATCGTGTTCGCCAAGGTAGACACTGAGGACCAGCAGGAGCTGGCGATGCAGTTCGGCATACGATCCATTCCCACTTTGATGGTGTTTCGAGACCAGATCGTCCTCTACGCCCAGCCCGGGGCTCTGCCCGAGCCCGCATTCAAAGACTTGATTGGTCAGGTCAAGGCGCTGGACATGGAAGCGGTCCGTGCTCAGATTGCATCGGAGAATGGCCACGACCACGACCATGACCACGACCATGACCACGACCACGACCATGACCACGAGCACGCCTGAACCCACTCACATTGGCTGATTGCCCGAGGGGCACCTCCGGCTGATAGAGGCCGATCTTCAGTCAGGGTTTCCGGTAGACGGAGACGTGTTGACCGGAGCGATCGTTGAATGGTCTCCGGTCGTACCATCCCCAGCGATCTTCGAGAACCAGACCGGCGAGACGGGCCATCAGGTCCATTTCGGAGGGCCACACGTATCGGATGGTCACCGGCAAGACGACTGACTCACCGGATTCGAGTCGCCGCACCATGTGTGAAACGTTCTTCTGCTCGATCGGGTGGTGGATCGTCATTTCATACGCGTGAGCAGTGTCTGAGCTGATGCTCGACACTCCCATTCGAGTGTTTTGCTCATCCCAACGCTTCATATCCGGGACGAACGTGTCGAGGACGAATCTTCCGCCAGACTCCAAATGGGTGGCCACGTTCTGGAAACACTCCACCTGACGTTGCTGCGTCGTCAGGATGAAGAGGGTGTTGAACGGCAGGTAGATCAGCGGCCATTCACCTGCGATGTCGACTTCCGCCAAATCGCCTGTCAAGAGTGCGATGCTCTCTCCCCCGGGCTTGGCTCTCAAGACGTCGAGCATTCGGTCCGAGTTGTCGATGCCGGTGACAGAAACCCCACGAGCAGCCAGGGGTAAGGCAACCCTGCCGGTCCCGATCGCCAATTCCAGAGCTCGCATGGAAGGTCGTGCGAAGCCCTCCAGAAGGTCAATTGCCGAGTGGTCGACGTCGGGAAAGATGTCGTCGTAGTAGGGAGCCCAGATCTCACCATATGAATTGTCACCCGGTGTGCTCATCGACCCAACTCTGGCAGAGCAGAACCGAAGTGTCAGTGTTTTATCCTGCGCTGATGCCAGCCCAGCCCAGCCTTATCGAAGAGTTGCAGCGTCTCGACCTCTCCTATGAGGAGATGGAATGTGACCCGAACCTCGCCGACACGGCCCAGTTCTGTGAGGCCTACGGAATTCCCATGGAGAATTCAGCCAACGCCATCGTTGTGGCGTCGCGCAAGCCCGAGGGCCATCACGTCCTTTGTCTGGTGCTGGCGACCGACCGTCTCGACGTGAATGGAACGGTCCGGCGGAAACTCGGAGTTCGGAAACTGAGTTTTGCAAGCGCTGAGTTGACCAAAGAGTTGACCGGACAGG
>JBAVIK010000069.1:0-1985 GCA_049686815.1 Acidimicrobiia bacterium
TTCCTCATCCAACGCACCACCCTCAACCACATCGGAGGCTGGAGAAGAATCGCTTTCGAGGAGGATCGCGGACTCATCGAAGACATCATCAGCCGTGGCGGAACCACTTATCGGTGTGGGAGTCACGGCTACCTTCTCAATCGCCACGTTGGAAACCATCTTTGGGAAATCGGCGAGGAATACTTCTTGGACCACGCGACATCACAGGTAGACGGCTGTGCTTTTGATTGGTCGATGACTTGAAGGAGCCCTCGAGCTTCGAGATCGAAGAGCAACAGGCGTCGTCTTCGTCGATGTACGAAGCGATCAGAGTGGCTTGGGTTCGGTCGTTCATCGGACAGGATGTGTGTGTGCTTTCTTCCCGACTTCCCGGGCCGGAAAGTGACCAAACCATTGAGACCGACCTGGCGGCGGGAGAAAATGCTCATCATTTCTCGATTGCAGACAAAGCTCTGGCATTGGCCCTGGAAGAGGTCTCGAACCATAGGGTCGACAGGGTCCTCTGCATTCTCGAGATGGGCGAAGCGCCCTCGATCGGGAGGACAATCTCGCTCACCGACGTCGCATTCGACCCGGAAGGTATAGGTCTCAGGCATGAACGGTCTGTCCTCTTGTCACAACCAGACGGATTGACCGTCTGTTGGATGTCCTCGTGGTCCCAGGACGAGTCGTCTCACGAATTCGGGGTGATGCTCCGTATAGCGCTCCAACTGGCCACCAAGACCTTGGGCGAATCTGGCTCGGCGTGGATGAGGGCTGCGACGACGGCGCGCGACATTGAGCGGGATCGAGCCCTTTCCGACTCCCACGCCGGTCTGGCCACCACTGTCTCGGTCGAGAGCGATGAATCGGGGGCACTCCCGGCGTCTCCGGACGGTGAAGATGACGAGAGCCACCCTGGCCTGGGAGTCAAGGAGCTCAATACCGTGCTGCGAAGAGCTGGCCAACCGGTCGACGTTGGTTTGGTGTCTCCGGTTGGTTATCGGAGGGTGGTTGAGGGTCGGTTGGGTGTTGTGGGGTCTTTGTCTGCTGACCGTATGGGTGTTGAGCAGATAGCCGGGTTGATCGATTCTTGGTCTGATGGGCCGGGAGTGGACATTTTCGGTCGGGTCCGGGGGGTGAAACTTCCCAAAGATGTGCGTGTGCTTTCTGCTGGATTCGAAACCGGGTTGGTAGACCACTTACGGGGATACGCCGGTGTGGCAGATCATCCAGCGTTTCATGAGACGGCGGCAGAACGGGCGGAGACCCTGGTCGGTCTTGCCACCGCCGGTGTCCCGGTTTCTGCCGTCGATATCGATGACGAAACCGAGTCGCTGATCGGAGACGACATGTCAACGGTTCTCACCACGGCAACCGTCGACGACCTGTTGGACCCCGAAACCCGGGACCAGCTCAGCGTCAAACTCCGCCGCTTGGGGCTGTCCGGGGCCACACGTGTGACCAAATGGCGTGAAATAGCGGGAACTCTCGGATTGACCGTGGGACCGCTGCCAAAAGTGTCTGTGATATTGGCCACCAACCGTCCAGAATTCGTTGAACACAGCATCAGGCAAGTCCACCGGCAGACCTACCCAAACCTGGAGCTCGTACTCATCCTCCACGGGACCGGTTTCACTCAAACCGACAGCCAATTAGCCACCGCCTACGACCGACCACTCACCGTGATCCGAGTGCCGTCAAACGTCGTATTCGGCGAAGCACTCAACCGAGGAGTCGCCGTCTCCACCGGATCCCTCATCGCCAAAATCGACGACGACGACTGGTATGCAACCCAACACATTTGGGATCTCGTCCACGCCATGGACTACTCAGGAGCCGAACTCATCGGGAAAGCCGCAGAATTCGTCTACCTCGAAGAGATCAACATCACCATCCGCAGAATGGTCAACGGATCCGAAACCTACGGCAACCGCAACCTCGCCGGAGGCACATTCCTCATCCAACGCACCACCCTCAACCACATCGGAGGCTGGAGAAGAATC
>JBAVIK010000070.1:0-11423 GCA_049686815.1 Acidimicrobiia bacterium
TGAACGACATTGTTCTATTTGCTCCTGACTTGCGTAATCCCGCGACTTCCTATTGTGACCAAACACCACGCTGAGTAGTCTTTGAAGAGGGAGGCTAGATTGTGATTGTTGAATATTCCTTGGGCGCGGTATGAGTTGGCCACCGTCAGATCGAGATGCAACCGGGCGGTCCTTGGGTCAAGAAGAGTTGGAGTTGTTGGCTCAAGTCATTGACAGTGGGCGGCTCTTCGCCCCGCACGGCCACCATGTCAAGGACCTGGAGGTGGCATTTGGCGATTGGCTGGGCGTGGGAGACGCTATCGCTTGCAGTTCGGGTACAGCTGCTATTCATGCTGCGCTGGCAGCGCTGGAACTCGATCCAGGAGATGAAGTCATAACCACCCCGATCACGGACATGGGAGCCCTTGCACCGGTGTTGTATCAAGGATTGGTGCCGGTTTTCGCAGATGTGGACGGTGATACAGGGAACGTGACACCATCAACTATTCGTCAGCGCGTCACGGAACGCACCAGAGCCGTGATTGTCACTCATCTCTTTGGCAATCCAGCTGATACCGAAGGCGTCGCTTCTCAGGTGGACGTGCCGATCATCGAGGACTGTGCCCAAGCCTTTGGCGCGACAGTCGGTGGTGAATTGGTTGGTACCCGGGGTGATCTGGCGACCTTCAGTCTCCAGCAAGGAAAACACATCACTACGGGAGAGGGAGGGATCGTTGCAACCAGCGATCCAAACCTGGCCCGAGAGGTCAAGTTGTTCGTGAACAAGGCTTGGGACTACGACAATCCGTCGGATCACGACAAGCTCGGCCTCAACTACCGCATGAGCGAACTGCAAGGCGCCGTGGCGGTTGCGCAACTGGCAAAGCTAGACCCCGGTGTGGGGTCGCGAATTGAGATGGCCAATCGTTTGGCCGACAAGATCGAGGGGTTGCCAGGGATATCCGTGACTCCTCATATCGCCGGAGCGAGGCACAGCTATTGGCGATTCTGTTTACTCGTTGATCGGACGATTCTGAAGGCCGGCCCCGATGACCTTGCAGCAAAGCTGAAGGATCTCGATATTCCGTCGGCTCCGCGCTATATCAAGAAGCCGGCATTCCAGACTGGTCTGTTCGCCAACAAGCGGACCTTTGGATCGAGTTCCTGGCCGTTTGATCTCGCGACTCCGGATGCCCTCGACTACAGCCCCGACAGGTTCCCTGGGACCTTTTCATTCTTGGGGCGCGTCCTGGTATTCCCCTGGAACGAGCGTCTGTCTGTATCCGATGTTGACCGAATCGCTGAAGGTATTCAGGCCGGGGTGATGCAACTGCAAGAAGAGGCGGCATGAATCCAGTTCGATTGGCGCTCGTCGGTGCGGGTCAGATTGCGCAGTCCTACGCACAGGTCTTCGGCACATCTGATTCGGTTGAGATTGTGGGAGTGGCCGACGTCAACCTCGAGTCGGCCGAACGAATTGCTTCGGATCTGGGCTGTCGGGCCTTCCCCGGGCATCTTGAGCTCGTTGACGGGGCGGGAGCAGAGGCCGTCGTGCTGTGCACACCTCCCAACACCCATCACCCGATTGCAATTGACCTACTTGGCTCCGGATTGCATGTGATGTGTGAAAAGCCTCTGGCCCTTACCCTCGATGAAGCCGTGGAGATGCTGGCCCGGGCTGATGCCGCAGGGCTCACCCTCACCATGGCTTCCAAGTTCCGCTATGTCGATGAGGTGATTGAGGCCCGTCGAATCTCGGCATCAGGAGCGTTGGGCGATGTGATCCTCCTCGAAAACACCTTCGCTTCCAGGGTGGACATGACCCAAAGATGGAACTCGAACACAGAGATCTCAGGGGGTGGCGTACTTATTGACAATGGAACCCACTCAGTCGACATCGTTCGCTACTTTGTTGGGCCAATTTCCGATGTCCTGGCCCTCGAGGGTCGACGGGCTCAGGAGGTGCTCGTCGAGGACACTGCTCAGGTGTTCCTCAGGAGCGAGTCGGGGGTTCGTGCGACGATCGATCTGTCATGGAGCCTCAACAAGGAGCGCGACTGGTTCCTGGAGATATATGGATCTGAGGGGACCGTGCAAGTCGGTTGGGGTTCTTCGCGTTACCGCCTTCAGGGAAGTGACGGGTGGACCGTGTTTGGGAAGGGCTATGACAAGTACCAGGCGATCCGGGACCAGGTCACCAACTTCGCGAATGCCATACGTGGTGAGGAGGCGCTCGTGATCAGCGGTCTCGATGCCTTGGCCTCAGTGGAGGTGATCGACGCGGCATACCGATCCCTGCGTCACGACGATTGGGTCAAAGTAGCGCCCAGCATCATCTCGTGAAGTCGTTCGTCCATCCGACCGCCCTCGTTGAAGATGGTGTGGAGATTGGCATCAATACCGCGATTTGGGACAACGTTCACATACGTGCACCATCCTCGATCGGCTCCGAGTGCATCATCGGTGAGAAGACATACATTGCCTACGGTGTCGACATAGGTGACCGAGTCAAGGTGAACGCCCATGTCTACATCTGCACCGGCGTGACCATCGAGATGGGGGTCATGGTGAGTGCCGGGACGATCTTCACCAACGATCGGACGCCTCGGGCGACCACTCCAGACCTCCTCCAACTCTTGCCGTCGGAGCCAGATGACAGCACCGGGCGCACTCTGGTCCGTCATGGATCCACGATCGGGGCGGGAGCAATCATCGGGCCTGGGTTGACGATCGGGCCGTTTGCGATGATCGGCATGGGTTCAGTTTTGACCCGATCGATTGGTGAGCAGGTCCTCGTTGCAGGCAACCCGGCCCGACCACTCGGGTTCGTCTGTAGATGCGGACGGCGACTCGCAGACGAGGCCAGCCCTACCTGCTCTGAATGCGGTCGCTCTTATGTTGTCGAAAACGAGCGGATTTCGGGGACTGACTGATGGCAAGTTGGGGGATCGTTGGTGGCGGGATGCTTGGGGGTTCGCTTGCATTGAAGCTCGCTGATGCCGGCGAACAAGTGACCCTCTATGAGGCAGCTGACTCGCTCGGTGGCCTTGCCTCGGCCTGGACGGTGGGTCCGATCACCTGGGATCGCCACTACCACGTCACGTTGGGATCTGACAGTCACACCCGTGCGCTCCTGGAACGTCTTGGTCTCGAAGATCAGCTCCGTTGGGTCACGACCCGGACCGGGAGCTGGTTTCACGGGTCGCTCTACCCGATGTCAAACGTATGGGACTATTTCAGGTTTCCTCCCCTCTCACTCATCGACAAGGCTCGTCTGGCCCGAACCATCCTGAATGGAGCGCGCAGGGACGACTGGGAGAAGCTCGAGATGGTCAGTGTGGAGACCTGGCTCCGAGACCAGTCAGGAGATCGAGTCTACGAAGAGTTCTGGTTACCACTCCTCCAGTCGAAGCTCGGTGACGCCTACCTGGAGACATCGGCTGCGTTCATCTGGGCAACCATTCAGCGGCTCTATTCCGCTCGAAGCTCGGGTTCGAAGTCCGAGCAGTTCGGGTATGTCAGGGGTGGATACGCCAGGACGCTCGAGCGCCTGGGAGAGGTTCTGACGGAAGCTTCAGTCGATGTCCGTCTCGGCAGAAGAGTTGAAGCTGTCCGGGCTGGCCCGGGGGTCGACGATGGAGAATCCGTGACGGCTTTCGACCACGTGGTTGTGACGACGGCGCCGCCGGTGGCGGCGCGATTGGTCCAAGGTCTGAGCGATGCCGAGACCGCCCACCTCGGTGCTATGCCATATGTTGGGATCGTGTGCCCATCTGTTGTCCTCTCCGGGCCTCTCGAGGGCTATTACCTGACGTACCTCCATGATCCGGCACCCTTCACGTCGGTCATCGAGATGTCGGCGTTGGTTGATGCTGGGGAATTCGGAGGTAACACTCTTGTGTATCTACCCCGCTATTGCAGTCCTCAAGATCCGCTCTTCGAGGAATCGGACGCAACGATTGAGGACCAATTTCTCGAGGGCCTGAGGATGGTCTACCCGCAAGCGGCCGATCGTGAGGTTCTGGCGTTTGAGGTCTCGCGGGCGAGGTATGTGTTCCCTGTTGCGACCCTCGGCTACTCGCAGTCCGTTCCGCCCTTCGACACCTCTGTCCCCGGTGTTCACCTAGCCAGCTCCGCACAGATCATCAATGGCACTCTCAATGTGAATGAGACATTGCAATTGACCACTGCCGCATACGACCATCTGATCGATCGCAACCGGTCCACAACCGTGTGAAGCCTCTCGCCAGCCTTTCGGTCGACCTTGATAACCAATGGTCGTATATGAAAATTCATGGGGACTCGGGTTGGGAGGAGTTTCCCTCGTATCTCGATGTCGTCGTGCCGAGGGTCATCGAGTTCGGTGAATCGCGTTCTCTTCGTCTAACCGCGTTTGTGGTTGGCCAGGATGCGGCACTTGGTAAGAACCGGGAAGCCTTGGAAATGCTCGGCGAGTCTGTACACGAAATCGGGAATCATTCGTTTCACCACGAGCCCTGGCTCCACCTCAAGTCACGGAAGGAGGTCTCGGACGAGATATCTCGAGCTGATGAGGCGATAACTGCTGCTACCGGCCAAAAGGCCGTTGGGTTCCGCGGGCCCGGATTCAGTGTCTCCGAGGCCACGATCAGATCCCTCCACGATGCTCGATACGTCTACGACGCATCGACCCTTCCCACTTGGGTAGGTCCGCTGGCCCGTGCCTTCTACCTTCGTAGCACCGGCCTCCCCCAAACCGAGCGTGAGAAGCGTGACCAGCTATTCGGAAAGCCCAGCGAAGGTCTACGGAGTCTGAAGCCGTATACGTGGGATTTGGGTCGAGAGGAATCTTTGGTCGAGATGCCGGTGACCACCATGCCGTTGCTGAGGATCCCATTCCACGCCACGTATCTGTTCTATCTCGCTCGAGTTTCGCCGGCACTGTCGAAGAAGTACTTTGCGGCGGCGGTGAATCTGTGTCGATTCCGAGGGATTGAGCCATCACTGCTATTCCACTCGCTCGACTTTTTGGGGCCCGAGGAAGCACCTGGTCTCGAATTCTTCCCCGGAATGGACCTCGACGGTGAGACAAAGCGAAGTCTTCTAGGTGACTATGTGACGATTCTCGGGCGGCACTATCAGTTGGTGGCGATGGACGAGCACGCTATGTCAGCGTCGTTGACACCGCTCGCCAAACAAGACGTGGGCTCACTCTCCTGAGGAGAAGAGCTGGTCGATCTGACTCGTGCCGTCTGGAGCTGACGTCGGCAGGCGGTTTGACTGGTTCATTTGGCCGGAAAGCCAATAACCCTGGAACCACATCTCTTCGAAATAGCGCTTGCTCTGGGCCGAGAGGATTCCGAGGCTGATCAGCTGGAAAGCGAAGATGAGGGCGATGCCCCCGATAACGAATGACTGGGGACTTTCGGTGAAGGCATCACCAATCGCATCACCGATGATGATGTCCAGGGATCCGGTCTGCTCTGGGAGGAATATGAAGACGTGGTACAGAGCCCAGCCCAGTGAATAGAGGGCGAGCCCACCAAGGATTGCCCCTGGCAGCACAAAGAACATGAACGGTCTGAAAATGAAACCGGAGAACAAGAAATCGAGCGTCGTCTTGATGATCGAAAAGCTCTTGCCGCGCGTCTTGGTCTCTTCCTCGTCACGGGTCCAGACCAGGTTCGCGGGGATCTCCAGCACCGGCTGGCGGAGGACCCCGGCTTTGTAGATGATCTCAGCGTTGATCTGGTTGTCGACAGACTTCAAACTGAGCCCGCTTATGAACTTCCGATCATATGCCCGAACCATCCCGGTGATGGTTGTCACCCGGCTGATCGAAAGCATGCGCAGCAGACGATTCGCCACCCTGCTCATCAGCGCCCGCATCGCCGGCACGCCTTGCACTGATCCTTCCTTGGCGTAAGGCGACGCAACAACGATCTTGGCTCCGGTGGCGGCGATCGTGGTGGCCAGTCGGTCTATGTGATCTGGGCTGTAGCTCAGGTCGGCGTCAAAGGCTATGACGTATGTCCCTTTCGCGTGACGGAATCCCGTCTTGAGGCCTTGGCCCAGCCCGAGATTCGTCGGGTGCTGTATCACCGAAACACGGTCCCGCTCGTGAGCGAACCGGCGTGCTTCCGCGCCTGTTCCGTCTGTGCTTCCGTCGTCAACAACGATGATGTCCCAGATGAAGGGTGTCGAATCCAGATGGGTCCAGAGTTGGTCGAGGTTCTCATACAGATGGCGGGCCTCGTTGTATGCGGGGACGACGACGGTGATCTGATGATTTGATGTTGGCTCGTCTTGGATCAACGCAGAATCCCTCCCAATGCCCCGATGGTATTCAATCTACAAGACGGATGTCTCGGCGCAATGGGTGGAAGCAACAAGGTCCCGGTGGATTGGCTGGCGTTCTTTGGATCTACGTGATCTTGCCATCGGTGGTCGGAGTCGGGTCTCGACGGTTCGTTCGCCACCTTCGCCACAGCACCACTATCAGGGCGAGCCCGACCGCCATCGCGGCGGTCAAGGCGACGCCGAGGAAGAACCAGTTGGCGGACTCGCGCGATCCAAATATCGACAACGCCTGGCGTCGCCACCATGGAAGCTGATCCGCGACAAGCACATCGGCGAGCGCTGCTGCATCCTGTTCGGTGATCCCGAGTGTGGGCATTTGAGCCTCAATCCGATCGAACCGGGGCTCCATTATTCGATATTTTACCCAGACCGGAAGGCGGTCTTTGCCCGTCGCATTGAGCACCTCGGCCCGCGCCTCTTTGAAGTCGACCCAAGGTTTCTCCGTTAGCAGGTCCAAGTCCATCAACGACTGTTCGTACTCGGCTGAGTAGATCACAGTTTCGAGACGCTCCTCCAACTGGACCTGGTCGAGGGCAGGGCCAATGTTGCCACCTACACCCTCAAATTGATGACAGGCCAGACAACCAAAATCGTCCAGTTGGCCGACGTTGTTGTCAGAGGAGGCGCCGATGCGGTTGGGAAGCTGATTGTCCGGATCCACAGTCAATCGAAAGAGACCCGTTTCACCGTCGGAGCCAGGGAACAGTCCGGCGAACACGACCCCTTCGGAATCGACGGCAACAGCCGCAACCAGCTGCTCGCGATCGCCTGGTCCAGGAGGGCCGGACCCATCGATGTGCTGCACCGCCCATGTCCGCTCGCCAATGACCCTCGAGGTGATGGGGTCAAACGGGACGAATTGGAGCCCGTTGTTGGCGTCGGTCGATGTTCCGACGTAGAACCCGTCCACCCATTCCGGTGTCAGCGATGAGATCGACTGATCTGCGTAAACCAGATCAGTGGGGCCGACAGTGGGCACCCAGACGTTGAGTGCGTTGATAGAAATGGTCTCGTCGGATCCGGCCCACTGGTAGTCAACACCAGGCTCGATCTTGACGAGGGCATCGAGATTGTGTCCATTGTGGGTCACGTATATGTCGGTGCCGATGCGGGCCATTCCAAAAGGATTTCTCAGGCCGTAGGCCCACACGTAGGAACGGTTGCCTTCAGTGGAATTCGCCAATGGGTTGTCTGGGGCAGGATCACCCTCGAAGTCGATTCTCAAGACCTTGCCGAGCAATATGTCTGGATTACGGGCCGCCGCCACATCCCACCCGTCTCCTACGGAAACAAAGAGTTCTTCCTCGCCGGCCTCGCATCCACCGATCTGGTGGCTCTGTGCTGAGCGAAAGGCGTGCAACTCTCCTGAGATGTCCTTGTCGGCGAGAGGCGGTTCAGCCACTCCGTTGGCACCCAATTCATAACGGTGAATCGAGTTTCTCAGCACCCCGCCTTCGTCGCGACCGCCGTATGTGACGAACAGGTACCTGTTGTTTGGATCCAGGCAAAGACCGGCAAGACCCGTCTCTGATAGATGTCCACCTTCCCCTGGGTTCGACTCGCTCACGACGGCAAAGATTTCGACTTGCCCCGCCTCATCGATGGTCTTGATGGTGCCACCTAGCTCGGTGACCACGTAGCGTGGTCCGAGTGGTGTGTCGGCAACTACAACCGCGGTGGGAAATTCGAGTCCGATGGCGACTCTTTCAAGTGCTAAGCCCTCAGCGGATGCCCAATCGTCTTTCCATGACGGGTCTTCCGCCCCTGAAGCGACGCCACCGGCCGTCGAGAGGGCCGCGATGGTCATCGCTCCTAGCGCGGCGGAAATCCACCATGAAGCCTTATCTATTCTCAATGTCGCCCGCTGTCCCCTGATTGAAGAATCATAAGCCTATTCACAAATTGTCTTGTCGCCAGACCCGTGTTTCTGGAATGCTTCTCGAGACTCGAGTGGAGGGCGAGCGGCGTCGATGCGCGTATCGCGGAGAATTCCCTTGGGTCAGCGCTTTGGCAAATTCGTCCGACATCGACCACTGTGGGTATCCATGGCTATCCCAGTGATTCGGTCGGATCGGTTTCCAAGCGGTCACGACACCGCGAATATCGAGCTGACTCAGCGTGTCAGCTGGGGTATGGCGAGGACGGTTGGCCGGATACCAACGATTCCAGTCATCGGGCCATCACGTCGATGAACACCGAGCATGACTGAAGGGGTCCAACGAATCCGAACCCAGATAGCCTCAATCGCCCAGAGTCGGCTGATTCCGGAGGCGTTGGAGCGATTCATGAAGGACGTGTCGCTCAACCGACGCCGCATTTCGGGAGTTCCCGAAGGCATAACGATGGCACAACTGGACGATCTGTGCCGGCGGACTTGGCAGAGAGGTGTGGTTGCGGCTCGGTTTGCGCCGATTTCTTCCTGGAAGGGCTCGAGTGCGTCCTATCTCTGGCTACAACTTGATGGCGGCGAAACATATCGGGTCGTGTTCAAGTCAGCCATCTACCCGAGCACCGGGAGCCCAGATCCCGACGGATTCCCGGTAAATCCCGGTCCACCGGAATTCTGGGTATACGGAACAGCCGCTCCTGTCCTCAAACGCCATCTTCCCGTGTGCATGCTTTCGAGTCGCCATGATGGGATGGAGTCATTCGCCTATGTGCTCGAGGACCTGACCCGGACCTACCGGAAGCCTCCGACACGGACTGGTTGGTCGTCCGGCATTCGTCAGATGTATGACATACACGATGGCCTTTCACATGCAGTCGAGACACATGGAGACCGCGAGCTTTTGAACTACGGTCCGGGATTTGCTCTGGGCCTTCTCGATTTCGCAAGAGTTGCGATAGGTCGGTTTCAGGAGATCGCAGACGATTCTGTGAGCCAGAAGGTGTTGGATGAATGGGCCGGGCTGAGCGATGCGTACGTCTCAACCGAGTTCGACTTGCCAGAACTGTTGCGACCGATTCACGGCGACTACAACACCGGAAACGTCTTCGTTGCCTCCGATGTCGACGCGCCCATCAAAGTCGTCGACTGGGAATGGACTGGGATCGGGTTCCCCCATATGGACCTGGCGGCCCACCTGAGGGCCGCCCCTTCCAATGTGATCCAAGCTGCATTGGCCGACCTCTCGAATCGATATCCCGACATCTCAATTCGGACACACGAACGCATCTTCACGAGATGTGAGCTCGAAAGAGGGTTGTGGGACGCTGGTCTGTTGGCTGCCCAACTGGTATCCGATTCGAGTCAGATCGCCAGACTGGAGCCCGGGGTATCCCGGTCTTTGTCGAAGGTCCTCCACGCTTTCGGTCGACTCGTTGCTAGTCAATGAGCGCCAAATCGATCTCCATTCCTGCGCGCATAGCGAAACGGTCAGGCTGGATTAGCCTTTCCATGATCTGATACGGGCGACGACTAGGTCAGTACGAGCTATGCTTACTGTGCGTGGGCAATATGGGGAGCGGTTTTGGGAGGGTTTCTAAGCTATCTATTGGCAGAAGTTGCCGATCCGTCTCGTGGCGATGCCACTCTGAGTGAACACGGGCGAACGGAACGACCGGTGAGTGCAACGTGAAGGTTGTGATCTTGGCAGGCGGCGTCGGCAATGTTTTGGCCGGTGACACCGACGTGGGACCCAAGCCGATGGTTGAGATCGGGGGACGGCCCCTCTTGTGGCACATATTGAAGCATTTCTCCTACTACGGACTCGACCAGTTCGTGATCGCAGTCGGGCACCGAGGAGACGTGATCAAGCAGTATCTGTCCCACTATCGGCTCAATCAGAACGACGTGCGCATCGACGTCGGTAAGGGCGAGGTCGTCGTCTACGGGGAGGAGCCGGACGTTGAATGGATTGCTGAAGTCGTTGACACCGGGCGCAGGACCCAGACGGCAGGCAGGTTGTTGCGGCTGGCCCGAATCCTCGGTGATGAGACATTCATGCTCACCTTCGGTGATGCTGTCGCGGATATCGATCTAAACGCCGTCCTCGAGCTCCACAGAGCACAGGAGCGACTTGTGACAATCACAGCAGTGCATCCGACTCCGAGATTCGGAGAGCTTCAACTCACCGGGGATCGGGTCTCTGCTTTCTCAGAGAAGCCCATGGAGTCTGGTTGGGTAAATGGGGGGTACATGGTGATGGAGCCAGGTGTGTTCGAGTTCATCGAAGGAGATCACGAGCCGCTTTCACCGGGTCCGCTAGAACGTCTGGCCGCTGAGGGTCAACTCGCTGCGTACCAGCACATCGGCTTCTGGCAAAGCGTTGATGCACTCCGCGACAAGGCAATGCTCGACTCGCTCTGGTCCAAAGGATCAGCGCCGTGGGAGATATGGAAGCAATGACATCACCATCCAAGGACACAACGTGTTGGGCCTGCGGTAGCCACAGCACCCGTCCGATTTTTGAAGTTACCGGCATACCCCTTTCCAGTCTGATCCTGATGGAAACCCGGCAGGAAGCGAGATCGTTTCCACGCGGAGATCTGCGACTCGTGGTTTGCGAGATGTGTGGATTCATCTTCAATGCGTCCTTCGTTCCAGAGCTTGTGGATTACACCCTTCCCTACGAGTCGAGCCAGGACTTTTCTCCGCGTTTCCGCGTTTTCAAACAGGAGCTCATTGATCACCTGATATCGAAGTACGACCTATCGGGCAAGGAGATCTTGGAAATCGGTTGTGGTGACGCCTCGTTTCTCGAGGCTCTGTGCGAACAGGCGGGTGCTCGCGGTTTTGGCATCGACCCGAATTTTGACCTGGACCGACTCCACGAGAGAGCCGCGATCAGGGGGGTGCGCGAGTTCTACGGGCCCGATCAGGTGGCCTTGACGGGAAACTTGATCTGTTGTCGACACACTTTGGAGCACATCCAACCCGTAGGAGAATTCGTCGCGCTTGCCCGACAATCGGCGAGCCTCACGTCTGATGCTGTCGTCTTCTTCGAGATTCCGGATACTGAGAGGATCCTGGATGAGGGAGCGTTTTGGGACGTTTACTACGAGCATTGTTCCTACTTCACCCTGTCCTCCCTCGGGAACCTGTTCAGATCCAAGGGATTCGATGTACTACGGCTCGACAAGGGCTATGACGATCAGTATCTGCT
>JBAVIK010000071.1:0-1551 GCA_049686815.1 Acidimicrobiia bacterium
CTCCGGACCCGCCCGGAAGCGCAATTCGGTCTCGATCCGCACGGTGCGGATCTCTTCTGTCGTGACCTTCATCGATGAGCCTCCTTCTGATTGGTCAACCCGATCCTTCAGTGCCAGAACTTCGGCGGCTGCGCCGTCTGCCAGCGGAATCACCCAACGCTCATACCATCGACGCAATGGCACGGGATTCAAGTAGTTGAAACGGTGACGTCCCCGCCTCCGCACCACGACAAGACCGGAATCCGCCAAAACGCCGAGATGCTGCATTACCGCGAATCTGCTCAGCTCCGGAAGGCAGGCGGTCAGGTCACCTGTGGTCCTGGGGCCGGCGCTCAATTGGTCAAGGAGCACACGACGATGCGGATTGGCGAGAGCCTTCCATACGTGCTGTTCGGAAGTGGCCACATGGACGAATTCAGACGCGGCCGCTGACATGTGATATTTATAACACATATCATGCGAGTCAGGTCAGATCACATGGGCAACCCGGCGATAGGTCTGATCGACGATGAAGGCGGTTGAATGACCCTCACGAAGCGATGTTCGAGCTAGTAGGAACTTTCGTGCCTGTCATCGGCATGATCGCGACGGTCGTGGTTGCCGCGCTCACCTCTGGGCGTGTCCGATGGATAGCCCTGCTGACAATCCCGGCGGCGACCGTCGCGCTCTGCTTGCTCATCGCCGAGGAAGTTGGCCGGGATGGCAATCTGCTGTTCGTCGCATTCCTGGCACTGCTCTACGTCGTGGTGATCGTCTACTACCCAGTGCTCGCGGTAGTTGGCCTCTTCAAATGGCTCAAGAGTCGCTCATAGTTGGTAGCCGTCAGGGCGATATGTGTGTAAGCGGCTTCTTCGAGGTCGTTGAAAGACCGCTGGACAGATGTCCTCAGGCCACCGAACCAGACCCCGATGCAAAGTTCCTCGAGCTATTCCACCGCCTCGTCCTCTTCGCCCTTGTCTTTGACCGTGGCATCCCTGATGTCGTGTGCGACAGTCCGATCTTGGCCCTTCTCCGGAACCACGATCCACATGATCAGATAGATGATGAGCCCGAACCCGCCAAACACCACGGCCACCGCCCATAGGATCCGAATGATCGTGACGTCGATGTCAAAGAATTCGGCGACGCCGGCTGCCACTCCGGCAATCATCTTGTTTTCTGTGTCCCGTTCCAGTCTCTTTGGTTGATCGGTCATCGTTCCTCCACACTCCGGGCCTCGGTCAACTGAACGGTTGAATCTACATATGTGCTCGAGGACGTGAATCCACAGGGCTGATACGTCGATCGCCTCCATTCACATTCACCGCCACAGGATCTTCACCTCCACCAGCGGACACGAGAATTGGTTGCTGCTAGTCGAAGGTGTTGTGACCCGATGATCGGCAATAATCCGGCACCGTTGGTCGTCGCGATTGAGGAGTTAGATCTCGGCAATTCACTTGATCCCCGTCGACATAGACCTCACACCCTGGCATCATTTGTCCATGGCAATGACCGAAGAACACAAACAAGCTCTAGCAAAAGGCCGGAACGAGGCTCGAGCTATCAACG
>JBAVIK010000072.1:0-2360 GCA_049686815.1 Acidimicrobiia bacterium
GCCCGGGGGCGTAGGCTCACATGGGTGGGAGGACGAATACATAGGGGTGAGGCGTCTGTCACGATCCGCAGACCGGTTTCAGACGTTTTCGCGGTTCTCGGCGACGTCGAGAGGACTTCGTCTTGGCATCCGGCAGCCGTAGAAGAGTATTGGTCCTCAGAGGGTCCTGTTCGTGTTGGGTCGACCCGGGTAGCCGTTGGAAAGAGCTTCGGCGTCCGCTCCAAGAATGAAGCTGAAGTGACGGTGTTCGAACCGAACCGTGCATTGGGCCTATCCGTCGTCTCTGGTCCGGTCCCGACGAATATTTTGGTCGATTTCTCGCCAGTTGACGACGGAACCGAGGTGCATTGGGTGGTTGAGATGAGACCGACGGGATTGTCCAAGCTCGTCATCGGCCCGGCCCTCGGAGTGTTCATGCGGCAACTCGACCGCGGTTTGCAGAACCTCAAGGAACTTATGGATTCGGGCAGGCTCTGACGCAACGACGGCCGCGCTCGATATCGGCACATGTAATGCTCGCGATTCGAAGTCAATGGCGAGGCTCAGGTGAGCGCTTTGTTCTTGACCGGTGTCAAGTAGCGGGCGGGTGCGGGCGTGCCGGGAGTCTCAACTACGTTGGGCGCGCACGAACGCCAGAGCATTGCCCTTTCAGATGTCTGACCGCTTGGGGTCGAATCGGCGCGCGACTCCCCAACAACCACAGGCCTCTTCTGATCTACCGCACCTATTCCAGAGTCGGCCTGTCGGCTACTCGAATCGGAGGCCAGTGGGGGACGTGAGTCGATCGAGGGACGGAGCGAAAGCGGCCCATACGAGGCCCCCGAGTAGAACGGCTGCCAGGTAGACGAGTCCGATGGTCGGCCAGGGAATGCTCGGATCGGTTCCGGCCGAGATGGCGACGGCGGCCCCCGACGCGACACCCAAAAATGCGCCAGCCGCTGCGGAGATCGCAAGGGGAGCGGTGGATTCGAGGGCCACTAGCCGTCGGATCTCTCGGGGGAGCACTCCGCTAGCCCGCAGCAACGCGAAGGCGTCGCGTCTTTGTAGGAGATCTGATGCCGTCCCTACCGACAGACTGAAGGCGGCGATCGCCAAGACGGTGACAAGTCCAATCGAGGCGAGTGCGCGAACTTCGCGTGCCGAGACGGACTGGTCATAGTTGATCTCTGCAATGCTTCTCACCTGCGCGGTGGGAAACGCTGATACCACCGACGTGCGCAGACTCTCGATGTCAAGGGTTGCCGGGTCGTAACTAGCCACTACCTGACCAACCGTGGCAACGTCTGTGAACACCCCTTGGACGGTCTCCGCGTCGATGATCAACGCCGCCGGGTAGGCGCCCTCGAAGTGGTCGCCGCCGAAACCGAGAGCAGTTTCGATGCCGCTCTCTGAGAATGGCGGGGTGGAGACAATCACTGTGGTTCCCAGGGCGAGATCCGAATCTGGGGCAGCGAAAACCCCCGCGGTGCATTCACCGATGGTGACTTCCACCACCTCTTGGATCGCAGCGCAGTCGGCGATGATGCCGATTCCCAAATTGTTTCCCCCCTCGGTCGAGACGCTCACGAAGGTCTGGGTTGCCACTGCCTGGATACCCGGCTGTCTGTCGATCATCTCTGCGAGCTGCCGGCGGTGTGGCGACGCCGACTCGACCAGAACGCTGTCCTTGGGGATTCCGTCGTAGCGATAGTTGCTTGACCGCACCAGCGTGCCCGTGATCGTGAAGAACGCGGTGACCACGAACACGACGGTCACGACGGCTATCAGCGGCCGGTTGACCTCGGCGGGGGAGCGGTCCATGCGGCGCGCCGCCAACAGGGTGATGCCGTCTCTGGTACGAGCGGCGATTCGACGACCTGTAGCGGCGATCACGATCTGACCGATTAGGGCAATCCCGACGGCCACCAGGATCATCCCGAGCAGCGCAAGCGGATGGGGTGCGTCTGTATTGGTAGGGAAGCTTGCTCCAAGTGCGAGACCTACGGCACCTAGTCCGCAGAGGAGTAGTCCGATAGTTCTTACGGAACGGACCTGACGTTTTGCCAGCGGCTCTGCGCCCAATCTGCGAGTGCCGGATACCGAAGCGACGACCGCGGCGACGAGGACAAAGCAAGCCACTGCGAGTATCAACGCGGGAGGAGGCTTCAGGGTCACCGCGAAGGTTGTGCGGCCACCCACCTGAAGGAGAGCAAGTAGCGGCCGAGCGAGGAGAAAGACCCCGTATCCAAGGATCAGTCCGATTGCGGAGGCGGTGACCCCCTCGAGCATGACAAAAGTGCGTATCTGACGTGTTTCTGCCCCGGCGAGACTCAGCGCTCTCGCCAGAGTGCGGCGTCGCTCGACACCGAGTTGAGTTGCGG
>JBAVIK010000073.1:0-2634 GCA_049686815.1 Acidimicrobiia bacterium
GATTCTTATTCGAGGATCGCGGGCGACACTCTCTGAAAGGTGTCCCCGACGATTGGCAACTCTACGGTGTCATCTCCTAGCAACGACTACGGGCTCGTTGAGGAGCCACACGTGCCGGGTTTCGCAGCTAGTCACCTGCGATGCGGTAGACGATCGGTACGCCATTACTTGCTGAGGGCATAGACGGGCACTCGCTGGTGTCGTCGAGCGTGACCTCGATCATGAAATCCTCGACCTGGAAGACCACGACACTCCCGTCTTCCGCTCGGTCCCATACCTCACCGTTTCTTGGCACGACCGCCGAGTTGGCGTTCGTCCCGTACCACGCCTCGATTTCATCCCGAGTCTGAACCGAGCTGACATGCGGCAAGCCATCAGGATTGCCGGAAAGCACCTGATCGGTTTCCGGGCAATCCGACACGATCCAGATGCTGCCCTCAGAGTCGGTATACGTTTCGAAGTCGGAGTCCTCGGAAGTGCAACCTGCGACAAAAAGGGCAAGCAGGACGAGGATTATCACCGTGGGTCTCATGCAAATTGTCACATCACGATACGCAGCCAGTGCTTGATACCGTGCTGCAGATCATGCTGGCTATGCGCGGGGTGTTTTGGACGATTCCGGGTTGGCCTGACCCGGCCTCGTCCTCCGACTTGGCTTCGCACGTCGGCCGCGCGATGCACAGTAGGTTCCCGGCAGTTCTTCGCTACGACCGAATCACATAGACCCGGTCCTCGAGTTTGCCGATCATGCGGTAGATCGTCCACAGATTGTTGCCCCGCACAACGCGGTATGGCACGACACCCATGGCCTCGACGAACCGGTCCCGATCACGGTTGAGGCGGGCGGCAAGGAGGAGCCGTTTCTCTCCGTCCTCGCCCTCGAGCGTGCTCTCGAGCCACTCGGACGCGACGCGGTCGATCATCTCGATGGTGAAACCGGCCTCTTCGACGATCCGTTCGAATAGCTCGCCGTCGAGGCTTCCGGGCGCCTGAGCGAGGTCTGCGCTCAGCCTGGCCGACTCTTTCGGTTCGAGGAGCGGTGTAGCGAACACGTCGTGGATCACCATGGCGCCACCCGGCTTCAGGACCCGCCGGCATTCGGCGAGCGCCCCCTCGAGATCTTCGACGTGGCCCATCATGTCTCGAGAGAAGATGGCATCGAAGTTGTCGTCGCGTGCGGGGATGTCGTTGATCGTGCCGAGCTTCTGCTCGACGAGGTGACCGTACTCGTGGTCAGCGATGTCCCCGACACCGAAGTCGTCCTGACCCGGGACCGGATCGACCGACAGCACCCGACATCCGAAACGTTCGGCGAGGTCGAGTGCCTGGGCGGCGTCACGTCCCCCGATGTCGAGGACGTAACCCTCCTCCCCGACACCGAGAGTGGCGAAAGTGTCGTAGATCGACGTCCGCGGTCTCGGGTTGAGGCTGTGGTCGGTCATCGCGATCACGTCCTCCCACTCGATCGGCCAGTCGCCATACATCTGCTCAACCGTGAGCGGGGTGTTGAAGTCTTCAGCCATTTGTCGAGGATAATTGCGCCACGTTTGCGCCCAGCATCGCCGGAGAGACTGGAAAGTCTCACTGAGGCCCTCAGGGCTCGGCTTCACTTGAATCGGGGCCGCTCCCTATACTCCCGGCCGCTCCGATTTCCCTTTTTCTTTCGGGAGGAACTCTCAGATGTCCGACACGATTCTGTATATCGCGCTCGCCGCCGGTGGGCTGGCCCTGCTACTCGCCGTCTACTACACACGGGTAGTGCTGGCCGCCCCAAGGGGCAACGAACGCATGATCGAGCTTGCCGATGCGATCCGAGACGGCGCCATGGCATTCATCAAGCGCGAGTACACGTGGGTCTCGGTCTTCGTGGTGGTCATGGGTGTCCTCATCGCCGTGCTGCTCGAATGGGGGGCACCGTGGGGAGCCGTCGCCTACGTTTTCGGTGCGATCCTGTCGGCGCTCGCCGGTTTCATTGGCATGCGTATCGCCACTGCCGCCAACTCGCGAACCACCGAGGCGGCTCGTACCGGGGGAATCCCGGCGGCGCTTCCCGTGGCCTTCCGGGGTGGGGCGGTCATGGGGTTCACAGTCGCCGGTCTTGGCTTGCTCGGCATTTCGTTGGGGATCTGGCTGTTCAGAGATGTTCTCAACGACCCGGATTGGGTTGACATCGTCACCGCCATCGGCCTCGGCGGGTCATCGATCGCCCTGTTCGCCAGGGTCGGCGGAGGCATCTACACCAAGGCTGCCGACGTGGGCGCCGATCTGGTCGGGAAGGTGGAGGCCGGGATCCCTGAGGATGACCCCCGCAACCCGGCGGTCATCGCCGACAACGTCGGGGACAATGTCGGCGACGTGGCGGGGATGGGTGCTGACCTCTACGAGTCCTATGTTGGCTCCTTGGTGGCCCCGATCGCCTATTCGATCTTCGTGTTCAGCGACGAGCTCCTCGCTTCCACGATCATCTTCCCGTTAGCAGTTGCCGCCCTGGGAATGTTCGCTTCGATCATCGGATCGTTCCTGGTCAGAGCCAAAGACGAATCCCATCTCGCCGCAGCGCTCCATCGTGGAACCAACTTCGCCATGATCGTCACCGCCCTCGGTGTCGGTGGTCTCGCCTACTGGGTCTTTGAT
>JBAVIK010000074.1:0-16434 GCA_049686815.1 Acidimicrobiia bacterium
CCCACTCACGCCACCCGATCGCTCTTCTCTTCTCGATCATTGCGCCGGACAGCGTAGGAGGTTTGGTTGTCCAGGAGGTTCACCGGCAAGATCTGATATTTGACATATCAGATTTGTTGGCACATAATTGCACAATAACCAGAGCAGAGTACCTATAAGGAGGAATTCTCTAATGTTGTTGCAGCGTTTTGACCCCTTTGCCGAAATGGCCCGTGTCTCCCACCGGCGCTATCTCGACGCCGATGTCTATCGAATCGGCGACACATTTCACATTGAACTCGATGCTCCGGGTGTGTCGAACGACGACATCGACCTGGAAATCGAAGAGAAGCATCTCACGGTGACAGTGGAAAGACGACCAATGCAGACCGAGGATCTGACTGATGTTGTGCGGGGGAGGCCGACGGGTCGGTTCACTCGCCGGTTCTTCCTCGGGGACAGTCTGGACGGTGAGTCCATCGAAGCCAGCTACGACAACGGGGTTCTGAGCCTCTCGATTCCAATAGTCGAGACGGCGAAGGCCAGGAAGATCTCGATCAACGGTTCACCGGCCCTGGCGACCCAGGCAAGCTGAGCCTCTTCACAACATCCTCATTGATGACCCCGATCGCAACGGAGCGGTCGGGGTCATCGCATGAATGACAGGCATCTTGAGATGTCTGGCAACCGACGCCGGGCAGCGACCGGTCATAATGAAGCCATGACCGAGGAAAGACGACAGATGCCGGCTTGGTTGCTGGGCCTGCTGATAGCCGCGGTCCTGTTCGTGATCGCCATCGTTTTGTTCCAGGCCCTTGGCTTCGGAGATAACCCGGTTCTGGAGGATGTCGCCCGAGCTGCGCACATCTTGTGAGGGTCTTTCAAGACGGTGGGTCGGCTTGGCGAGTCGCTCTCTGGTTCTGATGGCAATGGTCCTGTTGAGAGCCAGTTGTTTGCATTCAGCCTCTGGTACCCGGCATCTGCAGTGCCATCCGAGCTGTGAGAAGTCATACCGCTGATGGTGAATTGGGGCCTGGCGGTCGTAGCTGACCGTGCCCAGTTCCCGACCTTGGTCACTCGTTGTGGTGGCAATGGTTCGATCGACCGCGATTCCTTTTGCAGTCGATTCGCAACCTGGACGCACCGTTAGTTGGTCGGGATGATTCTGTTGCCGTTGCAATCGATGCCCTCTGCCGGGCGATAGGTGGCCTCGATCGTGTCGATGACTTTGCGACCATCCGGGAACGTCCGCTGTCGGTCGGTCTCCACCCTCGTGCACTGGCCGAGACGCGAGACCCGTTGGCCCAACTCGACGACCTCGATGTTTTGAGTCGAATACATGGTGACCGTGATGTTGCGGTCGTCGTATGAGGTCCAGATCAAGACCGGGTAGTCGGTGGTGTTCTTGATGACCAAGTCAGGATTGGGGCTGGACACAGTGGCCTCGCGACCGTAGGGATACCGCTTGAAATAGATGGAGTGGCTCTTGTATCTCTCGAAGTCGAGACCGGCGAAATAGGCAGCGTTGAAGATGGTCGTGGCGAATTGTGAGACCCCGCCGCCAACTTCGTCGGTGAGCACACCAAATCTGATGGCGCCATCAGCGACAAAACCGTTGGAGCGCGTTCTCCTCACCTTCTCATTCAGTGAGAGGCTCTCACCCGGGACCAGATATGTGCCCCTGATCAAGTCGGCCATCCGATGGATGTTGGTCACGCGCGGCTGACAACAGGAGTGAGAAGTCGTGAACTCGCCGACCTTGTCAACGACCTGCGTTCCGTCGACCCACGCCGCTAGCTCCGATTCCTCGCCGGTGACCGGCTCGAGCAACCAAGGGCCGGCGCCTCCGGCAAGGATCCCCTCGGTGGCCTGTTGGATGGAATCTCTCTGGCAGCACACCGGAGGTGCCTCACCCACGCTCAAGACGACCACATCTCCGTCAATGACGTCCATCACCGGCGGCTCGAACGCTCCGACCGGGCCTGAAATCTCTCGCTCGATCTCTGACTGGAGCCCTGCGACATCAAAACCGAACCTGATACCACCCTGTTCTGTCGTCGACGTGAGGTGGCGTCTGAGTTGGGCTGTGGTGAGAGTGGTCTCCGCAGCCCCCACCTTCACTTGCATTCCGCCCCTCGTCAGCTCATTCATTCGGTCGGCGATTTCGTCTGCGTAGCGGTCAGTGACTGTTGGAAGCAGCGACCTCTGCTTTCCCTGAATTGTCCGACCTCCGTCGCGGAGGTCGATGGTCGCCAGATCCTCGACAAGAGCCCCGACGTCGATGCCGGTTCCGATTTCTCCCGGTCTCGCATACACGTAGTTCGTTCCGGCAGTGGTCAGGATCGGTTCGGTTGGCTCGAGCAATGTGAGCTCTGGGGCGTTGTCGAGCCGAGCCCTCGCTACCCCGCGGTCGAAGTCGGTTTGATCTTCGATGTCGATCTCACGGAACCCGGCGGTCACCCAGGAAACAAAGGTAGGCAAAAGGCCGCCGTCGTACCGAGCCGATTGGATTTCCCATAGGACGTCCCCACTGGCGTAGGTGAACCCGAGCTCGTCAGCCCGAAGCACGAGGTGACCTTCACCCGTGTCGATGATGATTGGGGTGGAGAGGAGGTATCGACTTCTCGCCTCCACCAGTTCTGCTGCCCGCTCGGCCGAAGCCCCGGAGACGTCGGTGCCGGCGAAGCGGATATTCGGGGCTACGACAGCTCCCGCATTGGCTATATGACCTGCCCATGCGACCGAGGCGAGCAGGAAGAGAAGGGCAGCCCCGAAGGCGCCCCACAGCAAGGCGATTTGCGGCGCACGGTGCCTGGTCACTGGGACCTACATGGTACGGAAAGGTGAATATTGGCCGATGCTTTGGGACCCCATAACAGGATTCTCTTCTGCAAGCATGGTGGAAACGGGTCGCAGTCATCGTCGATCATTCAAGTTCGGCTGTCCAGTAGCGGCCTTCAACCATTCATATCGAGATCAGCTTCTCATCGGCGAGCAATTGAGCCAGAGAGGTGAACGGCAGTTGGGGATATGTCCGGTGAATTGCGCTGGCGTCGAATGTCAGGTCGACCGAGTCCATCACCAGGGCTGATCGCGCTTGACGGGCTGTCTGGGGGCTGAAGGGGGCTGTCACCGCGGAGGCCAGGGCGAGCATTGCAGGTGAAACGTGTCTCGGAGGGTTCATAGGGTTGGTCGCGGACTGCATGGTGGCGACAAACTCGTTGAAGGTGAGGTTGGCGGGGCCCCCGATCTCCAATATCGAACCTCGAGACGAGGAGTCGCGGATCACAAGGGCGACGAGAGCCGCGACGTCTACCACAGAGACGAAATTGATCGGGTTGTCGCCCCGGCCGAAAACGAGGGCTCGGCCCGACCTACCGACCGTATGTCTCAGTACTTCGAGCCAAAGTTCCATGAAGGCCGTTGAGCGGACCACAGTGGTTTCCACGCCCGAGCGCAACGCATACTCCTCGGCCTGGTACTTCATCTTCGCCAGGTGCAAGGGGTGAGCAGGAGACGCTCCGACCAAGGACATGAGAACGATCTGTGCGCCAACTGATTTGGCGGCGTCGACCAGGTTCATATTTCCGTCCCTGTCAACGTTTGAGGGCGACGTGCCGCGCCGACCAACGAATCCGTGCATTGCCGAGACCACGAGATCGACTTGTGTCATTGCGGGCACGAGACTCGCTGGCTGCCGTACATCGCCCGTGACCACATCGACCGTCGACGCCAGACCTGTGGGCGCAGCAGATCGAGTAACCACCCGAACGTTCTCGCCACGCGATACGAGAGAATCGACAATGAGACGTCCAAGACGCCCGGTGCCGCCGACTACGAGTATCAAGAGTTCATCCGAAGCTGGCGGTCCAAGAACTCGTCAGCGTTCTCGCCGTGCTCGTCCACCGGCTCGAGGTAGAACCGCGCCCATCCAGCCTGACCGTCGACTACACCGAAGATGACGACGCCTTTCATCAAATGCAGGCTGCCATCGGTCTTGGTACCGCGGTGCTCCCATTCGCTCCATACGACGTCTTCATCGGAGACGACTCGAATGACTTCAACGGTCACATCGGGAACCCCAGCGAAGATGCTCGTCCAGTTCTTTCGAACCTGTTCGCGCCCCGTGAAACCGCGTTCAGGGTGAAGCGGCGTTTCGTTTCTGTAGTCGGTGGCAAAGCAGGCGACTACCGCTTCTAGGTCATGGTCGTTGGTCGATTTGCTTAGACGCTCAACAAAGGCGATGGGACTTGCGATTCGGTCTGCCATCAGTTCCTCCAAGACTTGTTCTGTAAGCGCTCTGGAGAAAGTCGTTCAGCTAGATGAGCATCTCTATTCCAGTGTGCTGGATTACATCCAGTACTATGGAACTAATAATGGAATCTGTCAAGAAGAAACGCAGCTACCACTCCCCGAGAAGACGCCACCAAGCGACACGAACCCGCCAGGACATCCTGGACGCAGCAAGTCAGCGTTTCCTTGCGGATGGTTTCGCCGCGACCACCGTCGGTTCAATCGCAGACGATGCGGGCGTCTCTGTGGACACCATCTACAAGACCTACGGAGGCAAGGCCGGTTTGGTTCGTGCCATCTTCGAATCAGCTTTGGCTGGTGAGGGCCCGGTGCATGCCGAGATTCGGTCCGACGAGTTGCAGCTGAAGGAGGAAAACCCAATCGACATCGTTCGGGGATTTGGCAAACTCGTGACGGAGGTCGCTCCGCGGGCGGCGCCAATCCTCTTACTGATCCAGGAGGCCGCCTCTTCTGATGGCGAGATGGCCGTCTTGGAAGAGGAGCTCAACAAATTGCGCTTGCAGAGGATGACCGACAATGCGAGCAGCCTCGGCGCTGCCGGACATCTGCGATCCGACCTCAGTGTCGAACGGGCCGCTCAGGTCTCCTGGGTATACACCTCTCCCGAGCTGTACCAGATGCTCGTGCTCAAACTCGGTTGGTCGATCGATGACTTCGGAGATTTCGTGGCGGACGCCCTGATAGCGGCGCTTCTCCCGGCGGACGAATGATAGTTTTGGTCGTGGCATGGCCGCTTGGAACGAGGGCCAGGAAGGTGCGAGCGATGAACTCACCGTCGACTGCCTCTGCTTGGCAGCGAGCAAGGTCGGCCGACCAAGATGCTTCTACCCTTGACTCGTTTCTCGCATGTGCGATAGAGTGACCAACGAGCGATGGGCTCCGAGCGGCCACCAGCGGCAAAACCGTATGGGGCTGCTCAACAACAGAAAATTCCCAATTGGGGACATGCTCGCGCGTCTGTTAGCATGTCCTTTCTTGCGTTACTCCCAATTGCACCACCTCAAGGAGGCACCTCTTGGCTTCGCGCGTGGCTGAGCGCTTCTCATTCGGAAAAATACCTGAGGTTCTACCTCTTCCCGACCTACTTGCAGTACAACACGAGTCATTCCAGTGGTTCCTCGATGAGGGACTCAGAGAGATCTTCAACGAGATAAGTCCCATCGAGGACTTCACCGGGTCGCTCGCGCTCGAACTGACCGATCATCGCTTTGGTGAGCCTCAGATGACGCTCGAAGAGGCAAAAGAGCGTGACTCCAACTACGCCCAACCTCTCTTCGTCACCGCCCGTTTCATGAACCGGGGCACAGGTGAGATCAAAGAGCAGCAGGTCTTCCTCGGCGACTTCCCGATCATGACCGACAAGGGCGTGTTCATCATCAACGGCACCGAGCGAGTCATCGTCTCGCAGCTGGTTCGTTCGCCGGGCATCTACTTCGACGTGACCAAAGACAAGACGTCGGACAAGATGATCTACTCATCCAAGGTCATCCCCGGTCGCGGCGCATGGCTCGAATTCGACACCGACAAGAAGGACACCATCGGCGTTCGTGTCGATCGCAAACGACGTCAGTACGTGACAGCCTTCCTTAAAGCACTTGGTATCGCCGAGACCGACGAGGAGATCCTCGAGCTCTTCGGTGGCTCACAGTCGATCCAGAACACGATCGAAAAGGACACGGCTGCAGACAAGGAAGAGGCTCTTCTCGATCTCTACCGCAAGCTGCGGCCGGGGGAGCCAACCACGGTCGAGTCGGCCAGGGGACTGATCCAAACCTTGTTCCGCAACCCGAAGCGGTATGACCTCACTCGTGTCGGCCGCTACAAGATGGCTCAGAAGTTCGACGAAAAGTCACCAAAGGACTACCGAGCCGAGGGTCTCCAGATGCTGCGTGACGAGGACATCGTCGACGCGATCAAGTATCTCGTTGCCCTCCATGCTGGTGAGTCAACGATGACCACCCATACAGGGACTGAGGTGCAAATCGCCACCGACGACATCGATCACTTTGGTAATCGCCGTATCAGAACCGTCGGCGAATTGGTCCAGAACCAGGTTCGCGTTGGTCTCACTCGCCTCGAACGCGTAGTTCGGGAGCGGATGACAACCCAGGACCCCGATGCGATCACTCCACAGAGCCTCATCAACATCCGACCGGTAACGGCGTCGATCAAGGAGTTCTTCGGCACAAGCCAGCTCAGCCAATTCATGGATCAGCCAAACCCGTTGGCCGGCCTCACTCATCGTCGTCGTCTGTCGGCTCTGGGCCCCGGTGGTTTGTCCCGTGAGCGTGCCGGGTTTGAAGTCCGGGACGTTCACCCTTCCCACTACGGGCGTATGTGCCCCATCGAGACACCCGAAGGGCCCAACATCGGTCTCATCGGGTCATTGGCCTCGTATGCGAGAGTCAACGATTTTGGGTTCATCGAGACGCCCTACCGCAAGGTCGAAAATGGGGTCGTTTCCAAGAAGGTCGATTACTTGACCGCAACTGAGGAAGAGCGATTCGTCATCGCTCAGGCAAACGCTCCACTAAAAGACGACGGGGCTTTTGCCAACAAGCGGGTTCTGGTGCGGCGCGCAGGTGGCGAGGTCGAGTACGTCGACTCAAAGAGTGTCGACTACATGGATGTCTCTCCAAAGCAGATCGTTTCCGTCTCTACGTCGTTGATTCCATTTCTTGAGCACGACGATGCCAACCGGGCGCTGATGGGCTCGAACATGCAACGTCAGGCAGTTCCGCTGCTCACTGCCGAGTCGCCACTGGTAGGCACCGGTGTCGAACAGCGAGCAGCCCAGGACTCGGGAGACATGGTCGTAACCAATGTTGCTGGTGAGGTTGTCGAGGTCAACGGTGACGAGATCATCGTCAAAGAGAAAGACACCAACAAGAAGCACGTATTCGCTCTGAACAAGTTCCACCGTTCCAATCAGGGAACGTGCATGAATCACAAGGCCATTGTCCGAGAAGGCGACAAGGTCACGCCCGGTGACGTCCTTGCCGATGGCCCTTCGACAGAGATGGGTGAGCTGGCGCTCGGTCGCAACCTGCTTGTTGCATTCATGCCGTGGCAGGGTCACAACTTCGAAGACGCAATCATCATCAGCGAGCGTCTCGTCAAAGACGACGTACTGACCTCGATTCACATCGAGGAGCATGAGATTGATGCCCGCGACACCAAACTCGGCGCCGAAGAGATTACGAGGGACATCCCCAATGTCCCCGAAGAGGTGCTTGCCAACCTCGATGGAGAAGGAATCATTCGCGTCGGGGCCGAGGTTGGTCCGGGTGACTACCTGGTCGGCAAAGTGACGCCAAAGGGTGAGACGGAGCTGACACCCGAGGAACGACTATTAAGGGCCATCTTTGGTGAAAAGGCGCGCGAAGTTCGGGATACCTCCCTCAAAGTCCCTCACGGTGAGCAGGGCAAGGTCATCGACGTCAAGGTCTTCAAGAGGGCCGACGGATTCGATCTGCCCCCTGGAGTCAACGAGCTCGTCCGCATCTATGTCGCAACGCAGAGGAAGATCTCCGAAGGTGACAAGCTGGCCGGTCGTCATGGGAACAAGGGTGTCATCTCCAAGGTCCTTCCCGAAGAGGAGATGCCATTCCTTGCGGACGGGACACCGGTGGACATCATCCTCTCGCCCCTGGGCGTGCCATCTCGTATGAACCTGGGTCAGGTGCTCGAAACCCACTTGGGATGGGCCGCGGCACAGGGCTGGGAGCCGTTCAAGGGCGACTCGCCTGCTTCGGTGGGCGCCAAACCCTGGACTAAGACCGCGACCCCGGTATTCGACGGTGCCCGCGAAGACGAGATCATGCAGGTGATCGCCAGCGCCCACCCCAATCGTGATGGCGATCAGCTGGTGCAGACTGATGGCAAAGCGATCCTCTACGACGGACGTACGGGTGAGCCGTTCGACACGGCCATAACCGTGGGATACATCTACATCCTCAAACTGGTCCACCTGGTGGACGAGAAGATTCACGCCCGCTCGACTGGGCCGTACAGCATGATCACCCAGCAGCCGCTCGGTGGAAAGGCACAGTTCGGTGGCCAGCGATTTGGTGAGATGGAAGTTTGGGCGTTGGAGGCCTATGGCGCCGCTTACGCATTGCAGGAGCTCCTGACAATCAAGTCCGACGATGTTCAGGGCCGGGTGAAGGTCTACGAGGCAATCGTCAAAGGTGACAACATTCCCGAGCCTGGCATCCCTGAGTCATTCAGGGTGCTGATCAAAGAGATGCAGAGCCTGTGTCTCAATGTGGAGATGCTGTCTGCCGGTGAAGAGGTCGAACTCAAAGAGCTCGAAGAGGAGACGTACAGGTCGGTCGAGACCCTCGGCATCGACCTCAGTCGGCCAGAGCGGCCCGACTCGGAATAGACATTTGCTTGGACGTATGAAGGAGAAAGCGGTGGACGGGAAGAGACTCTCGACCATAGGCCGCTGGCACTCGAATCGGATCTGAAGGAGATAACGGCGGACTAGGCGAGACCCTCGGCCAGAGTCTGCCGGCAACAACATATGGCACAGAGCCAACTATTTGATGAACTGAAGATCGGCCTCGCCTCCACTGACCAGATTCGCGCCTGGTCTTACGGCGAGGTGAAGAAGCCGGAAACGATCAACTATCGGACACTCCGCCCTGAGAAGGAAGGCCTCTTCGACGAGCGCATCTTCGGCCCTCAGCGGGACTGGGAGTGTTATTGCGGCAAGTACAAGAGGATCCGCTACAAGGGGATCATCTGTGAACGCTGCGGCGTGGAAGTCACGCGTTCGAAGGTCCGTCGTGAACGCATGGGCCACATCGAGCTCGCAGCGCCGGTGACTCACATCTGGTTCTTCAAGGGTGTCCCCAGCCGGCTCGGCTATTTGCTCGACATGTCGCCCAAGGAGCTCGAGAAGGTCATCTACTTCGCCAGCTACATCATCACCTCGGTGAATGATGAGACCAGGCAGAAGGATCTCCCGGAGCTCGAAGCGGCCATGGGAGACGAGATCGAAGTCGTCAAGGCCGAATTTGACGAATGGCACGAGGTTCGGCTCGAGGCCCTGGAGGACGAGCTTGCCAGGATGGAAGAGGGCGGAGCCAAAGCTCAGGAGATCAATGCTCGACGCAAGGAAGTCGAGAAGGAGATCAAGGAACGACGCGAGCGGAGCGAACGCGAGCTCGAGCTGATCCAGGAGGCCTTCGATACCTTCCGGACCTTTGGTCCCAAGCAACTCGTCGAATCCGAGCAACTCTGGCGTGAGATCTATTTCCGCTATGCCGACTACTTCGAAGGCGGCATGGGCGCCGAGGCCGTCAAGTCCCTGTTGCTCAATCTCGACCTCGACGCCGAGATGGAGCGACTCGACGACAACCTCAACGGCACTTCACAGCAGCGCCGCCAGCGCGCCACTCAGCGGATGAAGGTGGTCAAGCCATTCTGGGAGGGAATGAACCGGCCCGAGGACATGATCCTCGAAACGGTTCCGGTCATCCCGCCCGATCTGCGACCAATGGTTCAGCTCGACGGTGGGCGATTCGCTACGTCTGACTTGAACGACCTGTATCGCCGGGTGATCAATCGGAATAACCGACTCAAGCGTCTTCTCGATCTCGGGGCTCCCGAAATCATTGTCAACAACGAGAAGCGGATGTTGCAGGAGGCCGTAGACGCCCTCTTCGACAACGGTCGTCGTGGTCGTGCGGTCACTGGCCCGGGAAACCGCGCCTTGAAGTCCCTATCCGACATGTTGAAGGGCAAGCAGGGACGCTTCCGCCAGAACCTTCTCGGCAAGCGGGTCGACTACTCGGGCCGCTCGGTGATCGTGGTCGGACCTTCTCTCAAGCTGCACCAGTGTGGCTTGCCCAAGATCATGGCCCTGGAGCTCTTCAAGCCTTTTGTCATGAAGCGACTCGTTGACCTAGACCTGGCGCAGAACATCAAGGCCGCCAAACGGATGGTTGAAAGGCAGCGTCCCCAAGTCTGGGACGTGTTGTCCGACGTGATTCAGGAGCATCCCGTGCTTCTGAACCGGGCGCCAACCCTTCACCGTCTTGGCATCCAGGCTTTTGAGCCGGTGTTGGTCGAAGGCAAGGCAATCCAGATTCATCCTTTGGTTTGCGAGGCATTCAACGCTGACTTCGACGGTGATCAGATGGCCGTGCATCTTCCCCTCTCAGCCGAAGCTCAGGCCGAAGCGAGAGTCCTGATGTTGTCGACCAACAATGTCCTGTCGCCGGCCTCTGGTCGACCGATTGTCACACCTTCCCAGGACATGGTCATCGGGATCTACTACCTCTCGGAGTTCGTCGAGGATGCCATCGGAGCGGGTCGATATTTCTCAGATGTGGACGAAGCCCTCATGGCCTATGAAGTGGGTGAGTTGTCGCTCCACGCGCCGATCAAGATTCGACTGGGAGCACTCGCCGGGGATCCTGAACTTCACTATGACCTCAGACGAACATTGGGCAAATTGCTCAACGATGAACCTTTCGACCCCCATGCCATCGTGGACTCGACCCTCGGCCGGGCAATCCTCAACGGGGCGTTCCCTGAGGACTTCCCGTTCATAGATTCGGTCGTCATCAAAAGCGATATCAAGTTGCTGATCGAGACGATCATCGAGCGCTACCCCCGATCCGCGGTCGCCTACACACTCGACTCTGTGAAGGATCTCGGGTTCAAGTTTTCGACGAAAGCCGGATTGACCATCGGGCTCGATGACGTTCGCACACCTGCCAACAAGGCCAAGATCCTCGAAGAGTACGAGGACCGTGCCGACAAGGTGCAGAACCTGTTTGCCAAAGGTGTGGTCACTGACGACGAACGTCGTCAGGAGTTGATCGAGATTTGGACAGAGGCCACTGAGAAGGTGACCGATGCGATGAAGGCGGGTCTGAAGAAGGAGCAGTTCAACTCGTTGGACATGATGGTCGGCTCCGGTGCTCGTGGAAACATGATGCAGGTTCGTCAGATCGCCGGTATGCGCGGTCTGGTAGCCAACCCCAAGGGTGACATCATTCCCCGACCTATCATCTCTAACTTCCGAGAGGGTCTTTCGGTCCTGGAGTATTTCATATCTACTCACGGTGCCCGCAAGGGTCTCGCTGACACTGCTCTCCGTACTGCCGACTCGGGATATCTCACCCGTCGACTCGTCGACGTCTCTCAGGAAATGATCATCATCGAGGACGACTGTGAGACCGATCGCGGGATCATCATCAACGTCCTCGACGAGCGCGGACAGAAGATCCGCAACCTTCGCTCCCGGATTTACGGGCGTGCCCTCGCCGACGACCTGAAGTCCGGTCGCACCCTCGTTGCGACCGAGGACGATGTGAAGCTCCGAGCCAACCACGTGATCGGCACGAAAGAGCTTCATGCGGTTGAGGCTGCCGACATCGAGACGGTCAGAGTTCGCTCACCGCTGACCTGCGATACCCGTGGAGGTGTTTGTCAGGCCTGTTATGGGCTTTCGCTGGCGACCGGGAAGACCGTCGAGACAGGTGAGGCCGTTGGCATCATGGCCGCCCAGTCGATTGGTGAGCCCGGCACCCAGCTGACCATGCGCACGTTCCACACGGGTGGTGTCGCCGGTGAAGACATCACCCACGGACTGCCTCGCGTGGTAGAGCTCTTCGAGGCGCGAACCCCGAAGGGCAAGGCTGTGCTCTCGGAGATGTCCGGTGTCTTCCATCACGTTGATGATGAGGAGGGGCGACGGATCGTGATCTCGGCAGGTGACGATGAGGTTGTCTATCCGATCTCGCGGTTTGCCAAGCTTCGTTTCGCAGATGGAGCCGAGGTTGAGGCCGGAACACAGCTGACCGAGGGTCCTCTCGACCCCAAGGAAGTGCTCGAGATTCGGGGCGTGCGCGCCACTCAGCAGTATCTGGTCGACCAGGTACAGGAGGTGTATCGGTCACAGGGTGTCGAGATTCATGACAAGCACATCGAGATGATCGTGCGCCAAATGCTCCGACGGGTCCGAGTCGTGGCCCCCAACGAGTCCGACTTCTTGCCTGCTGCGCTTGTCGACGATCAGACCTTCCGTGACACCAACCGCGACTTGGTAGCTGAGGGCAAGCGACCGGCTGAGGGTCGTCCTGAGCTCATGGGAATCACCAAGGCCTCTCTGGCAACTGAATCCTGGTTGTCGGCAGCTTCGTTCCAGGAGACAACACGTGTTCTCACCGACGCCGCCATTCAAAGCCGCTCTGACTTCATGCGTGGTCTCAAGGAGAATGTGATCATTGGGAAGCTGATACCTGCGGGCACTGGTGCCACCGAGTATCAGGCTCTTCATCCTTCACTTCCGGGAGCAACCACCGTGGCAAGTCTGGGATTGCTTGGAGAGGGAGGTGGCGGGTCATCCGATGATGACGATGGCCTCCCCGAAGATCCAGCCGAATGGCTCGCTTCTCTCGGAGGCTCGGTCGTTCCAGAGGAAGAGGAATAGACCAGAGTTGACCTTTGGCGATGAAGGGGCCGCCTAACCGGCGGCCCCTTCATTTTCTCCCTAGTACCGGCCTGCAGGCCGTCACCGACACAGGATGGAGGAGACGCGAAGATCCTCATGACGGAAAAATCTCGACCGACTCCATTTCTTCGGGGATCTCATTGACGAAGGTGCAAGTGACGATTTCACCGACCGAGAGCTCTATGCCGGAAGGTTTGGATCCGTTATCGCACGAGACACTGACCTGCAGTGGGCTGCCTGGCGTCGAATAGAGCTGATCATGGGGATCGATATCACCCACGCGCAATAGCTCAGTCGGCCATTTCGATTGTCGCTAGCGGCTTGGTGACAAATACGCTCGCTGGTGGAAGTCCGAATCGTGGTCGGTGCGTCATCCACGGAGCTGGTGGGCGCTTCTGGTCTGGCCCTGATGTATCGACACGTCCGGACCCCTGGGAGGGGAGAGCGTTGGGGGTCGGCCCGCCGTGATTCGGCCCCCACGCTCCAAAGTCATACCTCTGTTGCCACCTCGAGGACACGCAGCGCGTTTTCGCCGAGAACCTTGCGAACATTGGCTTCAGACCACCCCCGGTGTAGCAACTCGTCCGTGATCGCCGGAAAACACGAAACGTCCTCCAGGCCGACGGGCGTGGTTGGGGTCCCGTCAAAGTCGGAGCCGAGACCGACGGATTGCACGCCGGCGATCTCGGCGATGTAATCGATGTGGTCGGCGACACCCGCGACAGTGCCACGGTCGTAGTCCAACTCCGTATTGCGACGATCCCATTCGGCTGCAAACGCCTCTTCGTCTCCCTCGAGCTCAGCGCGGAGCTGGCGCATCTGGTCAAACATCTCAGTCATTTGTAGAGCTGTCTCGGCAACGACGAAGCCGGAGAAGAAGACCACCATCACGACGCCCCCTTGGTCGCCGATTTCCCTCAGAACATCATCGGGGATGTTTCGGGGGTGAGGTGCCAGGGCTCGAGCGTTGGAATGTGACGCGATCACGGGTGTGGCACTGATATCGAGAGCGTGACGCATGGTGTCCGCCGACACGTGCGACAGGTCGACCAGGATTCCCAGGCGATTCATCTCCCGCACTACGTCCGCTCCGAAAGAGTTCAGACCACCGTGGACAGGCTCATCGGTTGCCGAGTCGGCCCATTCGGTGTTGTCGGAATGGGTTAGCGTCATGTACCTGACACCACGGTCCGCGAGAACTTGGAGGTTTGCGATCGAGCCTTCGATTGAATGACCGCCTTCGGCTCCCAGTAGGGAAGCGATTTGACCGGTAGCAATCAGCGCCCTCGCCTCGGCTGCGGTTCGAACCAGTTGCGTTCGTTCGTCCCCAGACGTAAACCTCTCCACGAGGTCGATCTGAGCGAGCGTCGCGCTGAGAGGCGAGTCGATTCCGCAGGGGACGTACACAGACCAGAATTGGCCCCCAACGCCACCTTCGATCATCCGCGGTATGTCGGTATGAAAGTCGGGTAAATGGGAGCTGGGGTTCGCCTTGTCCAGATCGCCACCTGCCTCGGTCCGGATCTTCCAAGGAAGGTCGTTGTGGCCATCGACGACCGGCAGGTCGCGGTGGATTCTGAGGGCGAGCTCTGAGATCACCAGTAGAACCTAATTCGGCCGCCATACCGGGATTGTCAACTCGGCTTCCCCGTAATACTCCAGGGCATTGGTTCCGAACCCGTGTTACCGTTCTGTTTCATTGGCGGGAAATCCCGCCGATTTGGTACGCGCGCAGATAGATACATAGAATCTGTCTGGTTCCTGAACTCGCATCTTCAGCGTGTTCGTCAGGGGACCGAACGAATCCGCCGGATTCGTTACGCAAGTTTCACAACAGGAAGCGAAGCTTCACCTGTGCCACGAGTTCCCGGAGGGAACTCGGCTGTCTTGGCGTGAGCCGAGGCACCGCGTAAGGAGCGAAATGCCGACGATTGAGCAGCTTGTCCGTGAGGGCAGGAAGCCAAAGAAGAAAAAGGCGAAGACCGCTGGTCTCGCAGGTGCCCCGCAGCGGCGTGGTGTGTGTACACGCGTCTATACCGTCACCCCCAAGAAGCCCAACTCGGCCCTGCGCAAAGTCTGTCGCGTTCGTCTCTCCTCAGGCATGGAGATCACTGCCTATATCCCTGGCGAGGGTCACAACCTCCAGGAACACAGCATCGTTCTCGTCCGCGGCGGCCGCGTACGTGATCTTCCAGGTGTCCGCTACAAGGTAATCCGCGGCGCTCTCGATGCCTCCGGAGTAACCGAGCGGAAACAGGCCCGCAGTCGTTACGGAGCCAAGAAGGATTCCTGATGCGTAGAGCTCCAGCCCAGAAGCGCAAGATCGAACCGGATCCGGTATTCCGTTCGATGCTGGTCAGTCAGGTGATCAATAAGGTCCTCTTGAAGGGAAAGAAAGACCTGGCGCGAGCCATCGTCTACGACGCATTGGAAACAATCGAACAGCGTACGAGCCAAGACCCTGCCGTGGTCCTGAAGCGAGCAGTCGACAATATCAAGCCTCAAGTCGAGGTTCGCTCGCGTCGTGTCGGAGGCAGTTCTTATCAGGTCCCTGTGGAAGTCCCTCCCCGACGTCAGACAAGTTTGGCGATCCGGTGGCTGGTCAACTACGCACGAGCTCGGCGTGAGCCGACCATGTCGATGCGGCTGGCCAATGAGATTCTCGACGCGTCCAACAACACGGGGGCGGCGATGAAGCGTAAAGAAGATGTTCACAAGATGGCGGAATCCAACAAGGCCTTCGCCCATTACAGATGGTGATACAGAACTGACGCCGTTCACGGATTTGAACAAGCGTCACCGTGATCCGCAAGACCAATTTTCAACCCGAACGTTCCGGGTAGGCGGGCTCTAGAAGCTCAGAGACCGAACCGCCGGACGAGGGACGTTCACAACTGCATAACGAGCCGGAGTAATTGGAAGAATGAGCAACGACAACGCGCTGCATCACTTGCGGGAAGTCCCGCTGAGCCGTACCCGAAACATCGGGATCATGGCTCATATCGACGCGGGCAAAACGACTCTGACTGAGCGAATTCTCTATTACACCGGCCGTAACTACAAAATCGGTGAGGTTCACGAGGGCTCCGCCACCATGGACTGGATGGAGCAGGAGCAGGAGCGTGGAATCACCATCACTTCTGCAGCTACCACTTGTTTGTGGCACGACCATTCGATCAACATCATCGACACACCTGGTCACGTCGACTTCACGGTGGAGGTGGAGCGTGCCCTCCGGGTTCTCGATGGTGCCGTAGCCGTGTTCGACGGCGTCGCCGGAGTTGAACCCCAATCCGAGACGGTCTGGCGCCAGGCCGACAGATATCGGGTGCCGCGGATTTGCTTCATAAACAAGCTCGATCGCACAGGGGCCGATTTCTATTTCGATGTCGATTCGATCGTTGACCGTCTCGGCGCCAAGCCGCTGGTCATGCAACTACCCATCGGCTCAGAGTCGGACTTCGTCGGGGTCGTGGATCTGGTCGACATGATTGCTCACAACTGGAAGGGTGACGACGGCAAGCAGTGGGAGACCGGCGATATTCCGGACGAGCTCAAAGAGACCGCCGGCCGTTACCGAGAGATGCTCCTGGAAGCCGTCGCTGAGACCTCGGAGAACCTCCTCGAGGCTTATCTTGAGAATGGTGACCTGACCTCCAAGGAGATCC